>DALZRX010000075.1:1200-12252 GCA_032015805.1 Achromobacter sp. | reverse complement strand
ACGAAGGTGCTGCGCCAGCCCGCATGCAGTGCCAGCACGCCGCCCACCATCGGCGCCAGCGCGGGCACGGTGCACAGCGCCCCGTTCAGGTAACTGTAGACGCGCGCGCCGACGGCCGGGCTGAAGCAATCCCGCACGGCGGCAAACGCCACCAGCGACGCCGAACACGCGCCCAGCCCCTGGACGATGCGCGCCCCGTAGAACACCTCGAGTGAAGTCGCGGCCGCGCCCAGCGCCGAACCCGCAAGATAGGCGAACGCCCCGCACAAGGCCACGGGCCGACGGCCGTAACGGTCGGCGAGCGGTCCGATCAGCACCTGGCCCAGGCCTACCGCGAAGATGAACAGGGTGATGCTGGCCTGCAGCTTGCCGATGGGCTCGCCAAAGGCGTGCGCCATGGCGGGCAGGGAGGGAAGGTAGATGTCGATGGCCATCGGCGTCAGCGTGACCAGTCCCATCAGTAGACCGATCAGCCAGCGCTGGCCTCGGGGCGTCAAGGCAGATTTCATTGCAGGCTTTGGGCCCATTGCAGACCCGGGAAAACCCGACATTATCCATGATCCCCCGCGGGCGGGCTGGCGTAGAATGCCTTTCCCATGAACCCGCCCGCCTTGCGCCCCCGCATCGTCATCCTTTACTGCACGCAGTGCCAGTGGCTGCTGCGTGCCGGCTGGATGGCGCAGGAACTGCTGTCCACCTTTTCGACCGACCTTGGCGAGGTGGTGCTGCAGCCCGGCACGGGCGGCATCTTCCAGATCACCTACAACGGCGATCTCATCTGGGACCGCAAGCGCGACGGCGGCTTTCCCGAGGCAAAGGTCCTGAAGCAGCGGGTACGCGACCGCCTGGACCCCGGCCGCTCGCTGGGTCACATCGATGGCCACGCGTCCGCGCCATAAGGCGCCGCAACGCGCCGCAACGCACTACAGGCCCAGCTCAGAGAGGCCGGGATGATCGTCCGGGCGCCGGCCCAGGGGCCAGTGGAACTTGCGGTCCGATTCCTTGATGGGCAGGTCGTTGATGCTGGCGTAGCGGTGGATCATGAGACCGTCCTCACCAAACTCCCAGTTCTCGTTCCCGTATGAGCGAAACCAGCTTCCCGAATCGTCGTGCCACTCGTAGGCATAGCGCACCGCGATGCGGTTTTCGGAGTGGGCCCATAACTCCTTGATCAGTCGATAATCGAGTTCGCGCGCCCATTTGCGCGCCAGGAACGCACGCGCCTCGTCGCGGTTCTTCGCGAATTCGGCGCGATTGCGCCAGCGCGTGTCCAGGCTGTAGGCCAGGGCGACCTTGTCCGGATCGCGGCTGTTCCAACCGTCTTCGGCCAGTCGCACCTTCTGGATGGCGCTTTCGCGTGTAAAGGGAGGGAGGGGCGGGCGGACTTCGGGGGTCGACGTCATGGCGGGGCCTCGTGGGCGGGGGTGGAAAAAGCAGGAATGGGCGCGCGCGCTCACGCTTGCGCGTCAAGCAGCGCCTTGGCCGCGCGTTCGGCGCTGTCCGTGATCGACGCGTCGCCCGTCACCAGGGCCACGGCGATGGCCCCGTCGATCAACACCAGCAGTTGGCGCGCGCGCTCGTCGGTGTTCGGCTGGCCCGTGGCCCGCACCAGCGACTGCACGTGGGCCAGCAGGCGTTCCTTGTGGCGCCGGGCGACCGCCCGGATCGGACTATCCGCGTCGCCGATTTCGCCGGCGGCGTTGATGAAGGCGCAGCCGCGAAAGCCGTCCGAAGCGAACCATTCGCGTAGCGCATCGAAAATGGACAGCACGCAAGCACGAGGCGAGGGCGCGCGCGTCGTGGCAGCAACGAACCACTGCATCCAGCGTTCGTCGCGCGCCTCGAGGGCTGCGGCCACCAACGCCTCCTTCGTGCCGTAGTGCTTGTAGATGCTCTTGCGGGCCACTCCGGAGGTCTTGACGATAAGGTCCATGCCGGTGGCGTTGATGCCGCCCGCATAGATCAGGTGTTCGGTGGCGCGCAGCAGCTTTTGCTGCACGTCCGCTTGAGGTGCTTCGGAGGAATCTGACATGGAGAATGATCGTTCTATCAGCAATGTGCCGATGGTAGAACGATCATTCTCTGTCGTCAATCACCAGTTGTAGCGCAGCGTGGCCAGGACAACGCGGCCCGGCCCGTAGAAGCACAGATTCACGTTGTTGCACGACGCGACGTATGCCTTGTCGAAAAGGTTCGACGCGTTAAGGCTCAGGGTGGCGCCCTTCATTGCGGGACTCGCCCGGCCCAGGTCGTAGCGGATCGCGGCGTCGGCCAGCGTGACCGCTGGCACCTTCACGGCATTGTCCAGATCGCTGTAGGTCGTGCCCAGGTAGCGAGCTCCCGCGCCGAAGCCCAACCCGGCCAACGGCCCGGTGTCGATGGTGTAGTCGACCCACAGCGACGCCATGTGCGCGGGCACGCCGGCAAACGGCACCTTGCCGATCTGTTCCGGATAATTGCTCGATACCGTCTTGATGTCCGTGTACGTGTAGGACGCCACGATGTCCAGGTTGCGGTCGAGCGACGCCTTGCCCTGCAGCTCAAACCCTTCGGACCGCACCTTGCCGGTCTGCACCTGCGAGTTCGCGTGTTCGGGATCGCGCGTCAGCACATTGCGCTGTTCGATCTGAAAAACGGAAGCGGTGACGAAGCTGTCGTAGCCCTTGGGCTGGAACTTCACGCCCGCCTCGTATTGCTCGCCCTTGGTCGGACGGAAGGGTGTGCCCGCGAAGGTGGTGCCCGCTTGCGGCCGGAACGACGTCGAGTAGCTTACATACGGCGCCAAGCCGGTGTCCGACAGGTAAACCATGCCGATACGGCCCGTGAACGCGTTGTCGTTCTGCTGCGTGCGCGTGCCGGTCAGGTTATTGCGTGTGCTTGCCTCGGACCAGTCCATGCGGCCGCCGGCTGTCACGACGACCTTGTCCATGATCTTCACCTGATCCTGCGCGTACAAGCCAAGCTGGCGCATGCGCTGGAACGTGTCGTTGTAGATCGGCGGCGCGTCGATCTGGTAGCCGTATACGGGATCGAACGGATTGATCGGGGGCACGCCGTCCGTGCCGAACCCCAATTGGGTGTCGAAGCTCGATTGCTGATAATCCAGCCCCAGCAGCACAGTGTGCGCGAACGCGCCGGTGCGCCCCTGGTACTGAAGCTGCGTGTCCACGGCAAGCGTGCGCGCCTTCTCGTCCGAACTGAAGGCGTACCGCTGCAACGACTGGTAATCCGGCTCGCCGTCGGGCAGGGTGCCCCAGCCCAACTCCGAGATCAGCGCGCGGTAGTGCGTGCGGTTCTGGTTGTAGCGGGCGTTCTGGCGCACCGTCCAGCTATCGTTGAACTTGTGCTCGAAAAGGTACCCGAGCATCGCCTGGTCCTTGTCGTAGCGGTCGAAGTCGGGTTCGCCCGAGAAGAAGCTGCGCGAGATCCGGCCGTAGGGCGTCGGCGTCAATGTGCCCACCGAGGGCAGCCACTGGTCTGTGGAGCCGGCGCGGATGCGCTGGAAGTTCGTCAGCACGGTGAAATGCGTGGCCGCGCTTGGCTGCCACGTAAACGACGGGGCGATGAACGCGCGCTTGTCGCGAACCGTGTCGACCTCGGTGTCCGCATTGCGGCCTTGGCCGGTCAGTCGGTACAGCCATTGACCGTCTTCCGTCACCGGGCCGCTGAAGTCAAAGCCAAGCTGCACGCGACCCGGATCACCCGTCGTGAACTCCACTTCGCGCAGCGGGGTTTCGGTGGGTCGCTTGCTCACCTGGTTCACGATGCCGCCGGGCTGGTTCTGGCCGTAGAGCAGTGACGCCGGACCCCGCAGCACCTCTACACGTTCCAGCGCATACGGGTTCACGTCGTAGGAACCGTAGTAGCGCGTTGCCAGCGCCAGCCCATCCAGGTAAATGCCCTGATTGGACGCCGCCACGCTGAAGCCGCGCACCGTAATGTTCTGATGACGCAGGTCGTCCGCCAGTTCTGCGCGCACGCCTGCCTCGTAGCGCAGCGCCTGTTCGGTCTTCTGGATGGCCTGCCACGTCATCTGGTCGCGGGTCACGACCGAAATCGACTGCGGCGTCTCGATCAGCGGCGTATCCGTCTTGGTGCCCGTCATGCTGTACCGAGCCACGAACCCGTCCACCGGTCCCCAGGCGCGGCTCGACAAGGGATTGGCGGCCACCTCGATCGGCGCCAGGGTGGACACGGGAACCTGCGCGGCCGGCCGCAGTGCGTAGCTGCCATTGGCAAGACGCTGGGCGGCGAGCCCCGTGCCAGACAACAGCGCCGCCAGTGCCTCGGCGGGCCGGTAGGCACCGTTGACGCCCGGGCTTTCGCGGCCTTCGACGTCAGCAGCGGAATAAGACAGCATCAGCCCGGAATCGCGGCCGAACTGCAGCAGGGCGCCGGCCAGCGGGCCGGCGGGGATGCGGTAGTTCGTGGTGGCGCTCTGCGCGTGTGTCGCGCCCGGAAAGGCCAGAACCGCGGGCAAGGTGCTTGCGATGCCCAACGCCAGGACCAGCGCGCGCAGGGCAGGCCGCGGGTGGCGCGGACTCTTGAAGACGGGAAGACTCATTGGGTTCTCGATGTCGTTGGGAGTGAAGACAGAACTTCAGCTCCTATGCCACGCGAGATTGAAAAACCCATCACGGAGCCCAAAAAAATTCGCGGCCCGGCATGCCAGGATCAAGCCGCCGCCCCGCGTGGGCCCAAGGACACCCAATAGCGCGTCATGGAACGCACGGCCACAGGCAAGGTCAGCGCCAGCGTTTCCAGAACCTTGTCGGTATCGCCCAGGGGGTAGACGCCTGAAACGCGCAGATCGGCTACCGCCGGATCGCAGCGGATGACTCCGGGGCGGTAACGCGACAACTGAGCCAGGAAGGCGTCTAAGCACATGTCGTGCGCCGCCAATACGCCCTCGGTCCAGCTCAGGTCGCTGATGCGAAGCTGCGCGGGCGCCAGCACCTCTGAGGCGGTGAACGCGGCCTGCTGGCCGGCCGCCAACTCCCGCCGGTGCTGCGGCACGTTTGCCGGCGTCACCAAGAGCGGCCCCGTGATGGCACGGGCGATGCTGCATGCCGCCTCCAGCCGCAGTGCAAGCCGCGAGCCGGACGTTGCCACCTCGCCGTGACGGGTCTGGACGATGAATGGCAAGGCCGGGGCCGGCGCATCGCCGGCGCGCACCGCGTCCAGCATGATCTCGCCGCGCGTCAGGCGGATGCGCCGGTCGCCGCCGCTACCGATGTCGATGGCGCTATCGGTGTTGAGCAGCACGGTGGAGCCGTCGGGCAGGGTGAGACGTCTCTGCTCGCCCACACGCGTGCTGGCATCGGCCAGCAGCGGTTGCCACGGCTCGGTGCGCACGCTCCACCATGCCGCGCCCGCGCCGGCCGCGAACAGGGCGGCGGACTTCATGAAGCGGCGGCGGGCCGCGGCGGCCGGTCGGGCAAGCGTCGCATGCGCCACCAAGGAAGGAATTCCGGCCACGTCGCCCGCGCAGTGCTGGAGGTGACTCCACGCGCGGGCATGCTCGGGATCCGCGGCCATCCAAGCGGTCCATGCGTGTGTCATCTCCGGCTTGACCGCGTCCGCGCGCAGGCGCACGAACCAGTCCACGGCCTGCCGCGCCACGGATTCGGCAATCGGCGCGGCCGGGGCGAAGCGCGAGGGATCGGGTGTGTTCACGTCTCGATTTCCAGGGCGGCGTCAGAAGAAGCACTGCAGAAGGGCGCGCGCAACGTATCGTTGGACAGTGGGGATGGACACGCCCAGCGCCACGGCAACCTCGGACTGCTTCATCCCATCCACTTGCGCCAGCAAAAACGCCCGCCGTACTGGCGCAGGCAGACCGCCGAGCCGCCGGTCGATCTCGATTAGCGTCTCAAGGACGATTGCGCGCGCCTCGGGCGAGGGCGCATGAATTTCAGGAAGGTCCGCCAGGCTTCGCAGATACGCCTGCTCGATGTCGCGTCGCCGGTAGAAGTTGGCCAGGATGCCGCCGGCCACCGTTGACAGGAAAGCCCGAGGCTCGCGAATGTCGGGCCGTGCCTGCCCCAGCACGCGCAGGAACGTGTCGTGAGCCAGGTCGGCGGCATCGGCGGCGCTGCCCAACCGCTTGCGCAACCATCCCAGCAGCCATCCATGATGGCTTGCGTACATCGTCGTGATCGAATCCGCTGGTCGAGGAGGAGGGGATTCGATCATGGTTGGCCGGGCGCGGGTGGATATGGTCGAGAATGAGAATGGATATTGATTATAGAGGGGGGAGCGCCCGTTTGGGATTGTCTAAAGCGTCCGTTGTGGGCGCGCCAACGAAGATGCTGGCCATTTCTGCCGATTCCGCTTGCTATTTCGGTCAAACGCATGCTAAAATCTTTTATCTATCGGCAAAAATTGTAAGAGCAATTATAAAAACCGGCCGATGGTTCTTCCCGGCGTCGCCTGCTCCTGAATGCTCCCCCGCGCCCGCGGCATTCATGGCCCGCCTGAATTTGTGCGTAATGCTAGGCGGGGGAAGCCATGCGCCTGTCCTGGAGCATGCTTATGTCTCATCAATTGACTGCCAAGAAGGGAACCTTCGAGATCCCGCCGCTGAATTGGAAGGCTCCCGAAGCCAACAAGCAGTCCGACCGTCACGACGCAACCTCCCGCGCCGACGACACGTCCAAGAAAGTCGACGTCTCGCGCGTCAAGACGTAAGCCGGCAAGTCCATGGGCAAAACCGTACCCTGGTAAGCGCGTAGCCGGTAAGCCCGCACGCCGTTTTCATCCCAGGGTGCGCTGCTGGACCTGATTGCGCCCATTCAATTTCGCCAGGTAAAGAAGTTCGTCAGCGGCCCTGAAGAGGCCGCTGGCGGTTTCTGCATGGCTCCACGAGATGCATGCAACGCCAAAGCTGGCCGTCAGGCCGAATGTGGCGCCGGTGTCCGACGTGACGGTGCATCTGCGGATGCAGACGCGCATCCGTTCGGCCATCTCCACTGCCTGGTGCGCGCTGCCCGTGCGGCACAGCACGGCAAACTCCTCCCCGCCAACGCGCGCGACCACGTCGGATTGACGCCAGGTCGAGCGGCATAGATCGGCCACCGCCTTCAGCGCCAGGTCGCCGGCCTGATGTCCATGCGTATCGTTGATCGTCTTGAAGTGGTCGATATCAAACAGAATGAAAGCCAGCATCGGCTGGCTTTCGTCCCAATGAGCGTGCACAGCCTCGAATCGCTTTTCAAAGGCGCGCCGGTTCAAAAGCCCGGTGAGGTAGTCCGTTTCCGCCGTGCGCGCCAGGTCCGCGATCAGCCGGTCACGCTCGGCTTCCAGTCTCTTCTGCTCGGCGGAGTTTTCCTTGAGCACGCGCAGCGCGTTGAAGACCTCTTCAACTTCGCCATGGTGCTTGCCCGGCGGGATCTTCGCGGGCGCCGTGCCGCTGGCAATCGCTCCGATGATCCGGGTGGCCAGCGCAAAGGGCTGGATCACCCGCTTGCGGAACTGCACCAGCGCCACGGCCAGTGCCGCCACCAGCAGGGCGGTGGCCGCCAGCGTCACGAAGAGCAGGCGCGCCGCGGTCACGCGATGCGCGTCGATATGGCGCTCCATCTCGTCCAGCAGCACGTCGCGAAATTCGGTGATTGCGCCCATCAACGGCACATAGGCCGCGGCGAGCCCGCGGGTGGAGACGATTTCCTCTTCCGACTGCCGCGATGCCTGCTCGCGCACCCGTGCAAGATACGCCAAGCCTTCGCCAAAATAGCGCCGCTCCATGCTTGCGTACACGTCCGAGGCCCGCACGTCCGGATGGGTCGCCATCCGCGCATCGATCAGTGCATGCAGCTCGTCGATTCGGCCCAATACGCGCTCGATACGGAACTGCTCCTCGGCGGTGAGCTTGCGCTGGCGGCTCAACGCCGGCGTGTAGGTGGAACCCAGCAGCCCGGCCTGTTCGCGCAGTTCGCTTGCCAGCAACGCCAGCGTCAACAGGCTGGGCGCATTGGCCTCGCTGCGCATCACCAGCCCCGCATTGGCGGCCAGGCTGGCCTGCCATTGCGGGATGACGCGCACCATGCCGCTGACCGCGTCCCACAGCATCTGCCCGGACAACTGGTCGCGTGGCGTGGAGATATGCTGGTCGATCTCCTGCCGCGCGGTGACCAGCGCCTGGTGCATCCGATGGATCTCACTGCGCTTTGCGGGGTCTTCGGAAGCGGGATGCAGCGCCAGCAGCGCGTCAATCAGACCATCCGTGCGCTTACGGGCGGCCGCAAGGGCCGCCATGACCTGATCCGGCACGGGAAGGTCTGAACCCAGCGCCGCGTTCATGGGACCGCGCTCCGCGGACGAATGCTCCATGACTCGAATCGTCGCCCGCACGGAGCCGAAAGCCTGCTTCGCGTCCGACGCGGCGCCGAACGAGCGCCAGCTCTGATACAGAAGAATGCCGGCCAGCACGGACACCAGCAACAACACACCCGCAGCCAGCGCGATGAAATGACGTTCCAGGGATTTTGGCGCGACAGCAGGGCGCAACATCTCGGCGAGCAGGTCCGGGGCAAAGTCGAAGCTGCGCAGGATACTGTAAATGCCGCTGCACCAAACGCCGTTTTGGCAGAATCCCGCTTATTTCAATTTATGTTGGCAATAATATTTCGCTGCAACGCGGTTGATTGCAATTCTGTGCGAATGCTTTCTGCAGGTCGAGCCTTCGGCCCTGCGCGGCGGTGTCTTCGTCGTCGTCGCGTTTGCGCCGTTACGACTGGTGCATCACGACCCGGTTGCGCCCTTGCTGCTTGGCCACATACAGCGCGGCGTCGGCGGCCCGGAATGCCTCATCGACGTCCGGCCCGCTTGATGGCCATTGCGCCACGCCGGCTGACACGGTGACCCGGCTGGCGCCGTGCAGGGGGCGTTCCGCGATATGCGCCCGCAGCCGTTCGGCGACATTTGCCGCTTCCCGCGCGCCCACGCCGGGCAGCAAGATCAGGAATTCTTCTCCACCATTGCGGCAAAGCACGTCCGACGGCCGGGAGCAGTCCCGCATGATCTGCGCCATGTCGCGGATCACTTCGTCGCCGACATTGTGGCCGTAGGTGTCGTTGATCCGCTTGAAATGGTCGATGTCCAGCGCCACCACCGAAAACGGCGTGCTGCCGGCCTGCATCTGGTCGACCGCGTCCTGCGTGCCGCGGCGATTGCGCAGCCCCGTCAACGGATCCGTGATGCTGGCAAGATTGAGCTTGCCGATCTTGTCCTGCAGGCTCGTGAAACTTGCGATCACGGCGCGCTTGAGCCGTTCCGCCTCGAAGTACCATGCCCGCACGGACTGCACGCGCTGCATCGCCACACTGACGTCCTGATTCTCTACGTTCGTAGCCAGTTGGGACAGGGGCAGCGAGATCATGCGCGCACACCACCAGATCGCCAGCAGGAAAGCCGCGGCCAGCGGGGCGGCATAGCCCAGCAATGCCCAGATCAGGTCATGGATCGGTTCCAGCGTGACTTGCGCCGGCCGCTGCGCCACCACCCCCCACCCGCTTGTTGGCACGGGCGCATAGCCCGCCAGCATGTCCACGCCCTTGGTGTTGATGACGCGCATCGCCCCAGTGTTGCCCTTGATCACTGCGGTGACCACCGGATTGGTCAGCACGATCTCTCCCACGCGTGAGGTGTCTGTGTGATAGAGAAGCCGTCCGTCGCCATCGACCACGTAAAGATAGGAACCATCGTGGTAATGGTGCTTGCCCAGCAGCTCATTCAACGCGCTTTCATTGCGCAGGTAGATCGTTCCCGCGACGTATCCGAGGTAGTCGCCGTCGTTCGAGTAGATGGGATGCGAGACATTGATCAGCAGATTGCCCGCGATGGATACGTAGGGCTTGCTGATCATGGGCTGACGGGCGCGCAAGGCTGCGCGGCTGCCGGGACTGTCTACCTGGGCCCCCAGAAAGCTCCGGAACGTATGTGTGGCCGCCAGGATGGTGCCGTCCGAACCTACCACGCCGACGGAGTTGAAACTGTCCGTTTGCTGTTGGACGCGCGTCACTTCAGCCGCGAGGCGACCCGGCGACCCCATCAGGTCCGGCAGGTGCCGGGCGCTGTATCCCAGTTGCTGCTGCGCCGATCGCAGGAAGCTCGCTGCGCTTTCCGCCAGTTTGGTGGCATAGACGCGGTTCGACTCGAGCGTGTTTTCGATCAACTGTTCGCGCTGCACGCGATAGCTTGCATACAGGGCATTTGCGGTGGCGGCGATGGCGCTGAAGACGGTAAGCGCAAGCACTAGCCCGCGAAGATTGATTTGCATGGGATCAGAACGGGCAGGGACGAGCCGGCGCCCAGGCCTGAAGTCCCGAAGCGAGCGAGGTCCGTCGGGAGGGGCCAAAGCGCCGTGATTGTAATGTCACTGCCACCATTACGGCACATTGCGCCGATCCTGTAGGTCTGGCTCTTGCGGGTCGTCCAGCAGGCGGGCGGCAGGGGATTGTGCGGCGGCGCCGGCCCGGAAGTAACCCATCACCGTTGCCACGCTGGCGTGGCCGGTCATTGCCATCGTGTCGCCCAATGGGACGTTGCGCCGTCCGGCTTCCGTGACAAACCCGGACCGCAGGCTGTGCGCCGAATAGGCGCCATCCAGCCCCGCCAGGCGGCTGCGTTCCAGCACGATGTCACGCACGGCGGCGGCCGCCAGCGGCTCGCCCACGACATCACCGCGGCGGACCCGCCTGAAGATCGGACCTTGCTGAATTTTGCTTGCCGTCAGCCAGTCTTCCAACGCCTGGGCGGCCTTTCCCAGGATGGGCTTCTGGTCCTGCGCCCGGATGGCGCCCGTCTGGTTGGTCTTGGAATGCGCCATCGTATAGAGATAGCCGTCGCCCGTGCGCCGGGTGTTTTCCACCGTGGCTTGCACCACTTCCGACCGCCGCCTGCCGCCGCTGGCCCAGGCGAACAGGAGCAGGGCGCGGTCGCGCTTGCCGCGCAGCGTGTCGTCGCAGGTGTCCAGCATGGCCTGCAGCGGTTCGCGGGTCAGCGCCTCCTTGCGGGCGGGGGCGACGCCTCGGCGGGCGTATGCGCGGCGGG
>DALZRX010000075.1:0-1190 GCA_032015805.1 Achromobacter sp. | reverse complement strand
GGTCTTGGAGACCAGCTCCCGCACGGCGGGGGCGCGGCAGGGGTTCGGATGCCCAAGCAGCTCGTGCGCCTTCGACAACACCGACAGGCGCTGCAGCAGCGTATTCAGGCTGGGCGCGCCAAGCCGGCCCTTCGCCTTCAAGCGGACCAGCTCCTGATCCAGTTCCCGCGGCAACTCCCATTCCAGCCCGGTCCCGCTGGACCGCTGCGCATGGTCCACCACGAACTGGATGACCGCAGCCTCTGGCATGGGCAAGGCGAAGGGCCGGCCATAGCGCAGCCCGAACCAGGCGGACCAATAACGGATGGCCGTGCGATAGCTCGCGGCCGTGTTGGCGGCGCTGCCTTCGCGGAGCAGGTCGCGCACGGCAGCGTCGGCTTGGCGGTCGAGCGTACCTGGATCCAGTTTCGCAAGGGCCGCTGTCAGCATCGGCGCCGTGCCTGGCAAATCATTCATGTTTCCGCGCCCACGGCAGATGGCCGTCCCTTTGGTGATCGAACAATCCCGTGATGTTAGCCCGGCGGGCATTCCTTACCCGGCATCGGGCCATACGGTAGCGCCGCAGCCGGTGCTACGATCTTCCGCTGGGTAGTCAACTTCCGGCGCTGAGGGCAATCAGTAGCGGTAAGTGTCCCGGCGGCGTTCCTTCAAGGAGCAGTCCATGGCCGCAACCGTCGCAGATTTTCTTGTCAAAGTGCTGGCCGACGTCGGGGTACGTCGCATTTGGGGGGTGACTGGCGACAGTCTCAATGGACTGAACGACAGCCTCCGAAGATTCGGGCAGATCGAGTGGATGCACACCCGCCACGAAGAGACCGCGGCGTTCGCCGCTGGCGCCGAGGCCGCGGTCACCGGAACGCTGGCGGTGTGCGCCGGCAGTTGCGGGCCCGGCAATCTGCATCTGATCAATGGCTTGTTTGACTGCCAACGCAGTCGCGTCCCGGTCTTGGCCATTGCCGCACACATTCCGTCGTCCGAAATCGGCCTGGGGTATTTCCAGGAGACGCACCCTCAGGATCTTTTCAAGGAATGCTCGGAATTCGTCGAGCTGGTTTCCAACCCTGAACAACTTCCCGGGATCCTGGCGCGCGCCATCAACACGGCGGTAGGCAGGCAGGGCGTCGCGGTTCTGGTGATACCGGGTGATGTGGCGCTCGCGCCCGCACCCGCGGACGCGCCGGCGACCTGGG
>DALZRX010000074.1:0-12298 GCA_032015805.1 Achromobacter sp. | reverse complement strand
CCAGCGGCTCCGGCGCATGGCGCGCCAGCAAGGCGGTGACGTCGTCCCGGGAAAACGGGTGTGCTTCCATCGACACGACATGCAGGGCCGCGGGCCGCTGGGGGTCATCCCGCCAGGCCTTCCACAGCGCCAGGAAGTTCAGGCCAAGCCCGAACCCGGTTTCGCAGACGGTGAACGACGCGCGCCCGCGCCAGCGCTCCGGCAGCCCGTTGCCCCGCAGGAAAACGTGCTCGGCCTGCCCCAGCGCCCCCGAAGGCGAGTGGTACACGTCGCCATAGACGGAACTGACCAACCGGCCGTCAGCGTCGAAAACAGCCTTCGCGGGAACCAGGGGAACGTAAGTCACAGACATCCAGCCCAATAGATACAAAAACGGTGAAGCGCGAATTATCGGGCCACATGCCCGTTCGCGTTGGATGCGCACCACGCAGCGCAACGGATTAGTCCGACTGACGCGGATTTGACGCATAGGTGGGCTTACACTCGATTCATGGATACCTACGATCAGCCCCAATCGCTGGCTTCGCCCATCGACCTGTGCGCCGCGATCGACGCGGCCGTCACGGCAGCTCATGCCGGTGCAGCCATCCTGCAATCCTACGCGCACCATCGCGCCGATCTGGTGATCGATCGCAAGGCGCGCAACGATCTCGTGTCCCAAGCGGACCGCGAGGCCGAAGCCGCGATCATCCAGGAACTGAAGACCCGCACGCCCAAGTTCGGCATCGTCGCCGAGGAAACGGGCGGCAAGGCGCAAGGCGTCGCCACCTGGTACATCGACCCGCTGGACGGCACCACCAACTTCCTGCACGACATCCCGCATTACGCCGTGTCGATCGCCCTGATCGCGCACGCGGGCACGTCGATGTCCGCCAACCAGATCCTGGCGGAAGACACACCCGTCATCGGCGTGGTCTACGACCCCAGCCGCGAAGAGCTGTTCACCGGGGTCTACGGGGTTGGCGCGTGGCTCAACGGCCGCCGCATCTCGTGCTCGCGCACGCAGACGATCGAAGACGCCGTGCTGGCCACGGGCTTTCCGTTCCGCGACTTTTCATTCGCCGCGCAATACATGCCCATGCTGCACGACGCCATCAACCGCGCGCGCGGCGTGCGCCGCATGGGCGCGGCCGCGCTCGACCTGGCCTGGACCGCCTGCGGCCGTTACGACGGCTATTGGGAAATGGGACTGGCGCCGTGGGACGTCGCCGCGGGCACCCTGATCCTCCGTGAAGCCGGCGGCGTGTGCTCCGACATGCACAAGCAGGATCCCTGGCCGATCGGCGGGCGCGTCGTGGCGGGCAATCCCGCCATCGAACGCGCACTGCATGAAATGATCGCCCCTCACCTGAGCAAGCAGGGCTGAGGCCGCCCTAGGCGGACGTCTTCGCGGATGCCGCGGCCTGGGAGTCCGGCCGCAGTTCGCGGCGCAGGATCTTGCCCACGTTGCTCTTGGGCAGTTCGTCGCGAAACTCGACAAAGCGCGGGCGCTTGTAGCCCGTCAGCTTGTCCTTGCACCACTGCTGGACGTCTTCTTCAGTCAGCGCCGGATCCTTCTTCACGACAAACACCTTGACCGCCTCGCCCGAGTGCTCGTCTGGCACGCCGATCGCCGCGCATTCCAGCACACCAGGGTGCTGCGCGACGGCCGCCTCGACCTCGTTCGGATAGACCTTGAACCCGGACACCGCAATCATGTCTTTCTTGCGGTCCACGATCCGCGTGTAGCCCTGCTCGTCCATGATGCCGATATCGCCAGTGCGAAAGAAGCCGTCGGCAGTCATCGCATCGCGCGTCTCGTCGGGCTTGCGCCAATACCCCAGCATGACCTGCGGCCCACGGATGCCGACTTCACCGCGCTCTCCAAGTGGCACCTCGTTGCCCGCATCGTCCAGGATTGCCACGTCCGTCGACGGCAAAGGCAGTCCGATGGAGCCGGAATACGCCGTCGCGTTGGTGGGATTCACCGTGGCCACCGGCGACGTCTCGGACAGTCCGTAGCCTTCGATCAGGGGCCGGCCGGTGATCTTCAACCAGCGCTCGGCCACCTGCTGCTGCACGGCCATCCCGCCGCCAAGCGTCAGCCGCAGGCCGGAAAAATCCAGGCGGGCAAAATCTTCGTTGTGCGCAAGCGCGTTGAACAGCGTATTGACGCCGGGGAATACATTGACCGGCGTCTTGCGCCACGCGTTGATGAGCGAAGGTTGGTCGCGCGGGTTGATGATGAGCACGTTGCGCATGCCCGCATGCAGGGCATACAGGCCGCAGACCGTCATGGCGAAGACATGGTAAAGCGGCAACGCGCTGATGATGGTGAGCTGCCGGTCCGCCAGGTCGTGCACGACCGGCTGCGCCACCGCTTCCGTTTGCAGCACGTTGGCCACCAGGTTGCGGTGCGACAGCATGGCGCCCTTGGGCACGCCCGTGGTGCCGCCCGTGTATTGCAGCACCGCCACGTCATCCATCGAGATCGACGGCGGATTGAACGGCTGGTGCGCGCCTTCGTGAAGCAGCTTGGGCAGCGCCAGCGCGCCGTCTATGTGCCACGCGGGCACGATCTTCTTGATGTGGCGCGCGGCCAGGTTGACCAGCGGCGCCTTCAGGCCGCCGAGCAGGTCGCCCGGCCCTGTCACGACAATGTGCTTGAGGTCGCCGCGGTTGGAAACCCGCTGCAAGGTATGCGCAAAATTTTCAAGGATGACGATGACGGACGCGCCGCTGTCCAGGAGCTGGCGCTGCAGTTCCTCGGCCGTGTAGAGCGGATTGACGTTCACGACGGTCATGCCGGCGCGCAGCGATCCCAGCATGCACACGAGATACGCCGGCACATTGGGCATCATCAGCGCCACGCGCGCACCCTTGTCGAGGCTCATGCCTTGCAGCCACGCCGCGAACGCCCGTGCATGGCCGTCGAGCTGCGCATAGGTGATATTGCTGCCCATCGCCGTGCACGCGATACGCGGTGCGTACCGCTTGCAGGCCCGGTCCAGCAAGTCGGTCAGCGAGGAATATTCCTCGGTGGAGATCTCCGCAGGAACGCCTTCGGGATAATGAGCAAGCCACGGACGCGTCATGGTATTTGTCTCCATTAAATTGGTTTTTGAATGATGATACCCTTTGTGCGTTCCCCATATTTCGCGCGAGTTCGCTCATGAAACTCCTTGAACCCATCGTTGCCTGGCACCAGGACATTTCCAAGATCCGCCGCGATATCCACGCGCATCCCGAACTGGCGTTCGAAGAGTTCCGCACCGCCGACGTGGTCGCGGCCAAGCTCGAGGAATGGGGCATCGAGATCCATCGCGGACTGGGCGGCACGGGCGTCGTGGGCATCATCCGCGGCAACCAGCCCGGCGATCGCGCCGTCGGCCTGCGGGCAGACATGGACGCGCTGCCCATGCAGGAAGCCAATACGTTCGAGCATGCCAGCAAGAACGAGGGCAAGATGCACGCCTGCGGTCACGACGGCCACACCGCCATGCTGCTGGCCGCCTCGCAATACCTGGCCGAACACCGCGACTTCGCGGGCACGGTCTACGTGATCTTCCAGCCCGCCGAGGAAGGCGGCGGCGGCGCCAAGCGCATGATCGACGACGGGCTGTTCACGCGCTTCCCGATGGAAGCCGTGTTCGGCATGCACAACTGGCCCGGCATGAAGCCCGGCCAGTTCGGCCTGACGCCCGGCCCCATCATGGCCTCCAGCAACGAATTCTCGATCGTCATCAAGGGCAAGGGCACGCACGCCGGCATGCCCAACCTGGGCATCGACCCCGTCATGGCGGCGGTGCAGATGGCGCAATCGCTGCAGACCATCATCACGCGCAACCGCAACCCGCTGGATGCGGCCGTGCTCAGCATCACGCAGATCCATGCGGGCAGCGCCGACAACGTGGTCCCCAACCATGCCGAATTGCGCGGCACGGTCCGCACGTTCACGGTCGACGTGCTGGATCTGATCGAACGCCGTATGGAAGAAATCGCCCGCCACACCTGCGCGGCGATGGACTGCGAAGTGGAATTCACGTTCCAGCGCAACTATCCCCCGACCATCAACCATCCCGAAGAGGCGGCATTCTGCGCCGAGGTGTTGCGCGACATCGTCGGCGACGCCAACGTCAATGCCAACGTGCAGCCGACCATGGGCGCGGAGGACTTTGCCTTCATGTTGCAGGAACTGCCGGGCTGTTATGTCTGGATCGGCAACGGAACGGGCGATCACCGCGACAGCGGCCACGGCCTGGGTCCCTGCATGTTGCACAACGGCAGCTACGACTTCAACGACGATCTGCTGCCGCTGGGCGGCACCTACTGGGTGCAGCTCGCGCTCAAGCGGCTGGCCAAGGCCTGATTGGCCTAGCCGCGTATTTGCTCAACATCCTGCCCGCCGACCGCCAGGCACATGGCCAGGAAGCGCTCGGCGGCGCGGGCCGCGGCATCGGCGTGCGGCACCAGAATGCTCAACGTCCGGGTGAGCGGTTTGGGCAACAGGCGCAGGGCCGCCAGCGCGCCGTCTTCGTGACGCATCGACATCACGGACACAAAGCCCACGCCCAGTCCTGCCCGCACCGCCTGCTTCACCCCTTCCACCCCAGCCAGCTCCAGGCCGACCGATGGCGCAAGTCCGCCGTCGCTGAACGCCCGCTCCACCAGCCGGCGCACGCCGGAGCCGGGTTCCCGCATCACCAGCGGCGACGCTGCCAGATCGTGTAGCGTCACGGCGCCTTTGCCCGCCAGGGCATGGTCCGCTCGCACGATGGCCACCACCTCGTCCTGCCGCCAGGCATGTACCGCAGTATCGGCCGGCAATCCCGCGGGTACGTCCCCTTCGATGAACGCAAGATCCAGCGCGGGCAGACGCTCCACGATTTCCCGCGTATTGCCGTCCGACAGGTGCAGGCTCACCGCCGGGAAAGCCTGGCGGAAATCCGCCACCAGACGCGGCAACAGATAGCTGGCCGGCGTGGTGCTGGCTCCCAGGCGCAGCGCGCCGGTTTCCAGGCCGCGCCAGGATTCCCGCACGGCCTGCGCCTGCCGGTACACCTGTCGAAGCTGGCGCGCCTGCTCGGCCAGGCGCTCGCCGGCTTCCGTCAGCGCGATCCCGTGGCCGCTGCGCCGGTACAGCGGCTCACCGAACCATTCCTGCAACGCGCGCAACTGCCCCGATACCGCCGGCTGCGACAGGTGCAGCGCCTGCGCGGTGCGGCTGATGTTGCCGGTATCGGCGACTGCGGCGAACGTAAGCAATTGGTCCGGCGTCATGGCGTCTCGATATCAGTTTTACTGATGTTTAATATTTCGATTGAAGATTTTTCAAATAATACGACCGGATCTAATATTTCGTCTAGTTATGTAGTTATGCCCAAAGGGCCAGTAATGAACACCTCCACCCCCACCGCCGTTCCCCTTTCCGCCAGCCCGGTCGCACCGGCTGCCGCACCATCGGCTGCCGCAGCACCGGCTGCCGCAGCACCGGCTGCCGCAGCCACGCCCTGGCGTGACAAGCTCAACGGCGTGCTGTTTGTCGGGCTGATGGCGGGCGCGGTAATGCAGCTCGCCGACCTGCCCTTCATCCGCCAGATGGGCTTTTCGCCGCTGGTCGTGGGCATCGTCTGCGGCATGCTGTATGGAAACTTCCTGCGCGGCACCATGCCCGCAGACTGGGGCGTCGGCGTGAATTTCACTGCGCGCCGGTTATTGCGCATCGCGGTGGCCTTCTACGGCCTGAATATCAGCATCCAGCAGATTGCCGCCGTTGGCATGCCGGGCCTGGCCGTCTCGGTGGCGGTTGTGGTGGGCACGCTGCTGATCGGCACCGTCGTCGGTCAGCGGCTATTGGGGCTGGACCGGGACACCGCCATGCTGACGGCCGCAGGCAGCGCGATCTGCGGCGCGGCCGCGGTGCTGGCATTCGAACCCACGCTGCGCGCCGCGCCTCACAAGAGCGCCGTGGCCGTGGCGACGGTGGTGCTGTTCGGCACGCTGTCCATGTTCCTGTACCCGGTCTTCTATCACGCGGGCTGGCTGCAGTTCGATACGCAAGCCCTGGGTATCTATATTGGCGGCACGGTTCACGAAGTGGCTCAGGTCGTCGGCGCCGCCAGCAACATTGATCCCGCCACGACCGAAGTCGCCACCATCGTCAAGATGACCCGAGTGGCCCTGCTCGTGCCCGTGCTGCTGGTGCTGGGGATGTACCTGCGCAGCGCCGCCTCGCACGCCGGCGGCGACGGCAAGGGCGCCAAGCTCCCCATCCCCTGGTTCGCCGTCGGGTTCCTGGCGCTGGCCATCGTCAATTCCCTGGACATCATCCCCGCGGATGTCGTCGCGGCGATCCGGCGGCTCGACGTCTTCGCGCTGACCATGGCCATGACCGCGCTGGGCATCGAAACCCGCTTCGCCCAGATCCGCAAGGCTGGGCCGCGGGTGATGGCCCTGGGCTTCATCCTTTACGTCTGGCTGTTGGCTGGCGGCTACGGGATCGTCAAGCTGGCGACCTGATGGCCGCGGCATGGCGCGCGGCGGGCGTCGACGCGCACGCCGCCGTCTCGTTTTTCCTGCATAATCGGCTGGTTCTCTAGCATTGGAGTCGGCCGCATGACCTCCAGCACCAAAACCCCGTTTACGACTCTGCCTGCCCATCGCGACGCGGTGTTGCGCGTCATGCCGATGCCGGCCGATGCGAACATCCACGGGGACGTCTTTGGCGGCTGGATCATGGCGCAGGTCGACATCGCCGGGTCCATTCCCGCCGCCCGCCGCGCCGCTGGGCGCGTGGCCACCGTGGCGGTCAATGCCTTCCAGTTCAAAGAGCCCGTGTTCGTGGGCGACCTGCTCAGCTTCTACGCCTCCATCGTCAAGACCGGCACCACGTCCATCACCGTCTCCGTCGAGGTCTATGCGGAACGCCAGCGGCTGGACGCCGAAGTCGTCAAGGTCACCGAGGCCACGCTGACGTATGTCGCCACCGACGAAGCGCGGCGCAGCCGCCCTCTTCCCACACTTTGAGCCGTAACGCATGACGCAGTCCGCCGCCGCGCAGAAACCGCCCGCGACGCCCCGCCGCCTCGACCCGGAAGACGCCCAGACCGCCCTCGCGGAGGTCCAGGAGCGCTTGCGGCGCCAGCAGCTCGTCGAAGACCTGGTGCATCGCCAGGAAGAAGGCGACGCCAAGGCGCCGCTCGTCGAAGATCTGGTGCATCGCCAGCACGAGGCCGAGCTCAAGACGCTGGTGGACGACCTGCACCCGGCCGACATCGCCTTCATCCTGGAGTCGCTGCCCAAGGACGAGCGCCAGGCGATCTGGAAGCTGGTCAGTCCGGAGCACGACGCGGATGTCCTGCTCGAAGTCGAAGACTGGGTGCGCGAATCGCTGATCGAAGCGATGGACCGCCAGGACCTCGTCGCCGCGACCGAAAGCATGGACGCGGACGAGCTGGCCGACCTGGCGCCCGACCTGCCGCCCGACGTGGTGGCGGAAGTCCAAAAAGGCCTGACCGAAGAAGAGCGCGCCCAACTGCTGGAAGCCATGGGCTATCCGGAAGACAGCGTGGGCGCCATCATGGACTTCGAGATGGTCCGCGTGCGCGAGGACGTCACGCTCGAGGTCGTGCTGCGCTACCTGCGCCGGCTGCACGAACTGCCCGACCACACCGACCAGATCTTCGTCGTGGACCGCCAGGACAAGCTGCAGGGCATCCTGCCGTTGTCGCGCCTCTTGGTCAGCGAACCCGAAACCGAGGTGCGGGCGGTCATGAATTCCGACTTCCTGACCTTGAATCCGCTGGATTCCGACGCCGATGCCGCCGGCGCCTTCGAACGTTATGACCTGGTGTCCGCGCCCGTCATGGACGACCAGGGCCGCCTCATCGGCCGCGTCACCATTGCCGACGTCGTGGACGTGATGCGCGAAGACTCGCAGGAACAGGCCCTGTCACGCGCCGGTCTGCAGGAAGAAGACATCTTCGCGCCCGTCAGCACCGCCTTGCGCAACCGCGCGCCTTGGCTGCTCTTCAATCTCTGTACCGCCGCCACGGCCTCGTTCGTGGCCTCCCAGTTCGAGGGCACCGTCAGCCATATCGTCATCCTGGCGTTCCTGATGTCGATCGTGGCCGGCATCGGTGGCAATTCGGGCAACCAGACCATGACGCTCATCATCCGGGCGCTGGCCATGGGCCGCATCACCGGCCGCAACCTGTGGCAGCTCGTCAAGCGCGAACTGTTCGTCACGTTGCTCGTCGGGCTGTGCGGCAGCGTCGTGGCCGCGCTCTTTGCGTGGGTCATCTCGCGCTCGGTGTCCATCGCGCTGGTGATGATGGCCGCCATGATCTGCAACATGTTGGTCGGCGCCTCCGTCGGGGTGCTGGTGCCCATGGTGCGCGCCCGCTTCGGCAAGGATCCGGCAATGGGCTCGTCGGTGTTGCTCACCTTCGCCACCGACTCGCTCGGCTTCTTCATATTCCTGGGCCTGGCCACGATCTTCCTTCTGTAGCGCCCCCGCCACACCCCGCCGGCGTTTCGGGCAGCAATGGCCGGCTCGTCCGGGCGGGTGACAGCACGCTGACAGGGAAAATGACACGCGCTCCGTTACAGTAACGGAACTGTCATCCTTGCCCTGGGGCCTGCATTGACCACCAGATTCCACGCTGCGCTGCTTTGCCTGCTGCTGTCCGTCTTCACCGTTTCCGCCCACGCCTGCGACGGCATGCCCTCATGGGCGCAGTCGGCGTGCCATCGCATCGACCAGATCTGGACCGAAGGCGGCAACGACCTGTATGTCACCGGCTACGCCTGGCACAACCGCGCCAAGTACACCTCTGAAAAGATAGATAGCTTCCGCGAGCTTGCCTGGGGCGGCGGCTACGGCCGCAGCATCTACGACGAGGACGGCGACTGGCAGGGGCTGTATGCCATGGCGTTTTTGGATTCGCACTCGAAGGTGCAGCCCATCGCCGGTTATGGCTTTCTGAAGGTCGGTCAGGTCAGCGACAACTTCCGGCTTGGCGCGGGCTACACCGTGTTTCTCACTGCGCGCCACGACATCATGAGCTACGTGCCGTTTCCCGGCATCCTGCCGCTGGTCAGCGCGGGCTACAAGGACGCCATGCTTTACGCGACGTACATCCCGGGTTCAAGCGGCGCGGGCAACGTGCTGTTCGTGTTCGGCCGCTGGCACTTCTGAGCCCGCCGCCACCTGCCGGATCAGCGCCGCGCGGCGCCACACGGCCGGGCCCGTCGCCCGGCTGTCAGAACGCGTGGCCCAGCTTGCGGACCAGATCGCCCAGGCGCCAATCGTCGATGCCGTGCGCACGCAGAGCGCGCGCCGTCTCCACCACGTAGTCCAGGCAAGGTCCCGAATGCCCGACCGCATTGCGCACGGACGCCAGCAGGCGGTCGTCGCAAAGGTCTGCCGCATACTCGCGGCACGCCCGGTTCAAGAGGAACACCAGCCCGCGCACCGGCGCGGCATCGGTGTGGCAGGTCAGCCAACGCGGACTGTACGCGCCCGTGACCATCTCGCGTCGCCACAAGCCATCAAAGACTTGCGGCACGTCGTTGGCCGCGACCTGGAAGGCGACGCCGCGGCAACAGCCGCCGCGGTCCAGTCCGAACACCAGGCCAGGATTGTCCGGAGACCCCCGGTGATCATGCGACCACAGGCACAGGGAGCGGTGATAGCCCCGAACGGTGGCCAATCGCCGCTCGCGCCACGCAAAACCGGGATGCCAGATCAGGGATCCGTAGGCAAACACCCACAGGTCGTCAGCGCCGTTCCAGCCGGCCAGGAGGTCGTCCACCGATCCTGCTTGCCGCGTGTTCTGCAATCCGGCGCAGCCGGCGGGCACTGCCAACGACATAGGGTCCTCTGATATCCCGGTTCACTCCAAGGCTGGAGTGAGCGATATCCTACGCCGCCCCCCACGCAAAAGCATTGCCAGATTGGGCCCGCGCAACGCGCAGAAAGAAATTTGCATCCGCCCAGGCGTGGGTGTCAGAAAAAAATTTGCGCGCCGCGTCGCTACACCGCGCCCAGTGGCAATTCCGTGGTGCTTTTGATGACTTCCATCGAGAAACTGGCGCTGACGTCCAGCAGGTCCACCGCGCCGATCAGCCGGCGGTAGAAGCGGTCGTAGGCCGCCATGTCCTCGACCACGACCTTGAGCAGGTAGTCGACGTCGCCGGCCATGCGATGAAACTCGACGACATTGGGCAAGGCCATCACGGCGTTGATCAGGCTCTGCGTCCATTTCTCGTTGTGCTGGCTGGTCCGGATGGACACGAACACGGTCAGGTTCAGGCCGAGCGCCCGCGGATCCAGCAGGATGGCGTTGCGCGCAATGACGCCGTCATCCTTCAACTTCTGGATCCGGCGCCAGCACGGCGTCACGGACAGGTTCACCTGTTCGGCCACTTCGGCGACCGAGCAGGTGGCGTCCTTCTGCAGCAGCGCGAGTATCTTCAGGTCCGTCTGGTCCATGGAAATCCTTGACGCGATCAGTAGGTCCCGGGGTAGCCGCCCCCGTCGATCAGGAGACTCTGCGCCGTCATGTAGCCGGCGTGCGCCGAGCAGACATAGGCGCAGAGCGCGCCCAGTTCCTCGGGCTGGCCATACCGGCCGGCGGGATTGCTGCGCGCCCGCTCGTCCCAGAGCTGCTCGAACGTCTTTCCGCCCTGTTCCACCATGCCCTGGATGTGGCGGGTCTGCGCGTCGGTGGCAAAGGCGCCAGGCAGCAGATTGTTGATCGTGACGTTGTGGCGCACGGTCTGGCGCGCCAGGCCGCCCACGAAGCCGATCAGGCCGGAGCGCGCGCCATTGGACAGGCCCAGCTCGGCATGCGGCGCCTTCACGCTGCGCGACACGATATTGACGATCCGGCCGAACTTGCGATCCACCATGCCGTCCACGACGCGGCGGATCATGTCGATCGGCCCCAGCATCATGGCGTCGAGCGCGGCGATCCAGTCATCGTGTGACCAGTCTCGAAAGTCGCCCGGCAACGGGCCGTCGGCATTGTTGATCAGAATGTCGGGATGCGGACAGGCGGCGATGGCCGCGTCGCGGCCCTGCGGGAGGGTCAGGTCGGCCGACACCCAGCCCACGCCGACGCCGGTTTCGCGCGATATCTCGGCGGCGGCCTGCTCCAGCGTCTGCGGGTTGCGCGCCGCGATGGTCACGGCCACGCCTTCCCGCGCGAGCTGCAAGACGCACGCCCGGCCCATGCCGCGGCTGCCGCCAAACACCAGTGCCTTCCTGCCGCTGATCCCCAGGTCCATGCCTGCCCCTCCGCTGCCCACGTTGACGGCGCCGGACCCACGCGGCCCGCCGCTCCGAAGCGGTCCAGTATAGGAGCGCGTCCGCCGGCGTGGAATTTTTTTCTAATCTTGCCGGCCTGACCGGCGCATTTGGCAAAGGCATTCCTGCGCGACGGCCTACCATGAAGACTTGCCTCGGGGGTATGCCATGGCCAACGTCCAACTTGCCCGTGCGGGCCTGCAATCGCTGTGCGCGTCCGTGCAGGCTGCCCAGATGAATGCCGCCAGCGCCCTGCTGCGCGACCTTGCGTCCAGCGTCGCCAGCGCCGGCGACATGCTGCACGACCTGCCCGCTTCGCTTCGCGACGGCCGCGCCGACACCTACACGCGCCATATCGCGTACGCCGATCCGCACGGCGCCTTCACGATCGCCTACCTGATCTGGCGGCCCGGACAATTCAGTCCCGTCCACGGGCACAAGACGTGGTGCACGTACCAGGTCCTGCAGGGCGAACTTACCGAAACCCACTACCGCTGGCACGCGGACGCCGCCGTCGCCGTGCCCTGCGGCGAAGCCGTGCGTCGCCCGGGAGAGATCGTCACCGCCCCGCAAGGGCTGAGCCACATCCATCGCCTGGGCAACGGCGGCGAGCGCGTCGCCGTGTCCTTGCACATCTACGGCGTGGATCAGGCAGACCTTTGCACCGGGGTCAACCATCTGGTGGATGCCGTCGCCCGCTGATCCCGCGGCCCAAGAAAATGGGGCCCCGAAAAGGGCCCCATCGGCAATGCCGCGGATCCGGCTATCGCATCAGCCCATCCATTGGCTCACGGGCGCAGCGGTATCCTGCAGCGGCTGCGCCACCACGTCGATCAGCGCGGGACCGTCATGCTCCATGGCGGCCTTGATCGCGGCGTCCAGCTTGGACGGATCTTCCACGCGCCATGCCTTCACGCCGTAGGCTTCGGCAATGCGCGCATGGTCGGTGCGATTGAAGTCCACGCTGTAGTAGCGCTTGTCGTAGCCGGCCTTCTGGCTGGCCTTGAT
>DALZRX010000073.1:8829-12301 GCA_032015805.1 Achromobacter sp. | reverse complement strand
CGGCTTCGGCGCCGAAGATCTGCTTCAGGCGGTCGATGGCCAGTTGCTCGACCATGTCGACGTATTCGCAACCACCGTAGTAGCGCTTGCCCGGGTAACCCTCGGCGTACTTGTTCGTGAGCTGCGTGCCCTGCGCTTCCATGACGGCCGGGCTGGCGTAGTTCTCCGAAGCGATCAGCTCAATGTGCTGCTCTTGGCGCTGGTCTTCCTTCTGGATGGCGGCCCAAACGTCCGGGTCAGCCTTGGACAAGGTGAGGTTGCGGTCAAACATGACGGGGGTTTCCTGAGGCGGTAAAAGAGAAGAAAACGGCGTCGGGTGGGTAAACCCGGAGAATGCTGAGTAGTTTACCCCGTCGCGCGGGATCATTTGCCCCTGAAATCGCCGGAACCGCGCCAAATTGCCGCGCACGGGCGCGAAAACCACGGCATCCGCGCGGGCCCGGAAACGCCCCTCATGAAGACTTGAGAAAGATTCATGCAACGGACCTCAAGCGCTCCTGAATGCGCCCGAGGCGGTCGGCAGAAAAAAGGGCCGCGCTTGGCGGCCCTGCGTACATGGCGTCGGCGCTCAGGCTGACGTGGCCCCGATTTGCTTGGGGGCCAGGCTGGGATTGAGCGTATACGTCCCGGTCAGCGACGCCTGTGCCAGCACGTGCTTCTGAATGGCGCGCAGCGCGTCTTCGCCAGTGAACGAGCCCTGCAGGTTCAGGCTGGGTACGTCCAGCGCGTACAGCGTGAAGATGTAGCGATGGACCAAGGCATCGTTCCAGGGCGGGCAAGGGCCGTCGTAGCCGAAGTATTCGCCGCTCATGTCGTGATCGCTGGCGAACCACGACGAATAGGAGTTGATGCCCTGACGCGCGTCCATGGGAGCCAGCGGGCCACCCTTGCCGCGCGGCGTGATGCCGTTGGAGAACGCGCCTTCGTCGATTTCGCGCAGGTCGGCCGGCAGGTCCACCAGCACCCAGTGGAAGAAATCGACGCGCGCCAGGTCGGCGGGCACTTCGCGGCCTTCCTGGTTGACGTCGTCAGGACGCGAGGGCACATCGGGATCATGGCAGATCAGAGCAAAAGACTGCGTACCCGCCGGGACGTTGTCCCAGGAAAACTGCGGGTTGAAGTTGTCTGCCAGCGCGACGTGCGATTGCGCATCGATCTTGCCGAAAGCGTAGCGCTCCGGAATCGACTCGTGATCGGAAAAAGACAAACTCGAAAGTTCCATGTCGTGCTCCTTTAAATGCCGCTAAGGCGCTCTGCCCCTGTGTGTGCCCCCAGCGTATCAAAACTTCGCTATTACGGGTTCAAGTTAACACGGGCAAACTTGCGCTTGCCCACCTGAACGACGTAAGTCCCGGCCGGCAATTGCAACGATTTGTCTTCCACGCGATCGCCGTTGACTCGCACCCCGCCCTGCTCCACATTGCGCTGCGCTTCCGAGCCGGAGGCGACCAGCCCCGCCTCCCGCAAGAGCTTCAGGATGCCCACCGGCGCGCCACCGATGTTGACTTCGGGGATATCGTCGGGAATGGCGCCGTCGCGAAAGCGCGCCTCGAACGAGGCGAGCGCGTCATCGGCCGCCTTGGCGGAATGGAAGCGGGCAATGATTTCCTGGGCCAGCAAGACCTTCGCGTCGCGCGGATTGCGCCCGCCGTCGATTTCCTGCTTGAGCGCGGCAATGTCCTCCAGCGAGCGGAACGACAGCAGTTCGAAGTAGCGCCACATCAGCGTGTCGGAAATCGACATGAGCTTGCCGAACATGGAGTCGGGCGACTCCGAAATACCGATGTAGTTGCCCTTGGACTTGGACATCTTCTCTACGCCGTCCGTCCCGACCAGAAGCGGCATCGTCAGAATGCACTGCGGCTCCTGTCCATACTCTTTTTGCAGTTCGCGGCCGACCAGCAGGTTGAACTTCTGATCGGTGCCCCCCAGCTCCAGATCGGACTTCAGCGCGACCGAGTCGTAGCCCTGCATCAGCGGATACAGGAATTCATGCACCGAGATCGGGATGCCACCCTTGAAGCGCTTGGTGAAGTCCTCGCGCTCCATCATGCGCGCCACCGTGTAACGCGACGCGAGCTGGATCATGCCGCGCGCGCCAAGGGGATCACACCACTCGGAGTTGTAGCGGATCTCGGTGCGGGCCGGATCCAGCACCAGGCTGGCCTGGGCGTAATAGGTCTTGGCGTTGGCCTCGATCTGTTCGCGCGTGAGCGGTGGCCGCGTGCTGTTGCGGCCGCTGGGGTCGCCAATGGTGGAGGTGAAATCGCCGATCAGGAAGATGACGTTGTGCCCCAGGTCCTGGAGCTGGCGCATCTTGTTAAGCACCACCGTATGGCCAAGATGGATGTCCGGCGCGGTGGGATCCAGCCCGAGCTTGATGCGCAGCGGCACGCCGGTGGCGCGGCTCTTGGCCAGCTTGCGGGCGAATTCGGATTCGACCAGCAACTCATCGCAGCCGCGCTTGGCTATACGCAGATCCGCTTCGACTTCAGGGGTGATGGGGGCTTCGGTGGGTGACATGACAGGGGCCCAAGACGGCTTCAGCCGACAAAAAGGTGTAAAAAGTGACGAAAACTATCGAAAATTCTAGCCGAATCAGCTAGGATACCGGCCTAATCATACGCAACTGTCATATATACGCAGCTGCGTTCGCTCTACCATTCCTTGTTCACAAGATGCGCCCGCGCGCCAGCCCTTGCCCCGGAAACGTGGCGCGCGAGGGTCGTTCGTGTCACGCACCCTGCAAGTTCAAGCCACCTGAGAGGGTATTTTCACGATGAATCGTGGCCTCCACGAACTGGCGAGTGGCCTCAAGCGCAAAGTCGCTGCCGTATTTGCGCCCGTTGAGCCCAAGCCCCATCGCTCGGGACTTTTCCGTCGCACGCTTCTCGTCACCGCAATTGGTCTGTTTGCTGGCGCCGCCGCCCTGGGCATGGTGCAGCAACCCGATCGCACCGAACTCCCCCCCTCGCGCGTCATCCAGAGCATTCTGCCCCTGACCGCCGAGCAAGTCGAAGTCAGCACTCCCAGCGCCGCCCCTTACATCAGCGAAACCCGGATCCGTCCGGGCGACACGCTGTCGGCCGTGCTGCAGCGCCTGGAACTCGACGCGCCCAACCTGCAGTCCTTCCTGACCCACGACGCCAGCGCCCGCAGCATCTACAAGCTGTATCCCGGCCGCTCGGTGCAAGCCGCGACGGACGAAGCGGGCAACCTGGTCTGGCTGCGCTACATCCACACCCCCGGCAATGAGTCCGACGGCCAGGTCGTGACGCGCATGCTGCACGTGGCCCCCTCCGGCGATAGCTACAAAGCCGAGGAAGTCACGGAAAGCACCGAACGCCAGACGCGCGTCGCCGTCGGCACCATCAAGTCGTCCCTTTTTGGCGCCACGGACTCGGCCGGCATCCCGGACTCGGTCACCATGCAGATGGCCGACATCCTCAGCGCCAAGATCGACTTCCTGCGC
>DALZRX010000073.1:4128-8819 GCA_032015805.1 Achromobacter sp. | reverse complement strand
CCTGCGCGGCGCGTTCCTGCGCACCGCCCTGAAGTTCAGCCGCATCAGCTCGACCTTCGGCATGCGCATGCACCCCATCCACAAGACCTGGACGGGACACAAGGGCGTCGACTACGCCGCGCCCTCGGGCACGCCGATCCACTCGACCGCCGACGGCACGGTCGAATTCTCGGGGTGGCAGAACGGCTACGGCAACGTGGTCATCGTCAAGCACCACGGCAAGTATTCGACGCTGTACGCGCACCAGAGCCGCATCGCCGAAGGCGTCACCAAGGGTTCGAAGGTGTCGCAGGGCCAACTGCTGGGCTACGTCGGCTCCACGGGCTGGGCCACGGGTCCGCACCTGCACTACGAGTTCCGCGTCGACAACCAGCCGATCGATCCGTTGTCGGTGGACCTGCCCGTCGCCCGCGCCCTGGAACCCGCTGAAGTTCGCGCGTTCAATCAGGCGGTGGGTCCCTACAAGCAGCAGATCCAGTTGCTGACGCAGTTCCAGCAGACGCTGCCCGACGCGCTGACCAACGTGGCCAGCCGCTAGGCGGGTCCGCAAAAACATGCCCGCGCAGCGGGTACGGCGGCGGGGCGACAAGCCCCAGCCGCCTTTTTTATTTGGAGGCGCCCGTGAATGCCACCCCGCCCTTGCAGCATGACAGCCGCACGTTCTACATAGGCCTGATGTCGGGAACCAGCGTCGACGGCGTCGACGGCGTGCTGACCCGGCTCGAGGACGGCGAGGCGCCGCAGGTGCTGGCCAGCGCCAGCCTTCCCATGCCGGAAAACCTGCGGCGCGAGCTGCTGGCCCTCAATGTTTCGGGCGAGGACGAGCTGGCCCGCGCCGCACTCGCGGCCAATGCCCTTGCGCGCGTGTATGCCCAAGCGGTGTCGCGGTTGCTCGAGGATGCCGGCGTGGCCGCTGGCGAGGTCAGCGCCATCGGCGCCCACGGCCAGACCGTGCGCCATCGCCCCGACCTTGGCTACACCCTGCAACTCAATGCGCCCGCCCTGCTGGCGGAACTGACCGGCATTGCGGTCGTGGCTGACTTCCGCAGCCGCGACGTTGCCGAGGGCGGCCAGGGCGCGCCGCTGGTGCCGCCGTTTCACGCCGCCATCTTCGGCGCGGACCACGGCCGGGCCGTGCTGAACCTGGGCGGAATTGCCAACGTGACGCTGCTCGAACCCGGCCAGACGGCGCGCGGCTTCGATACCGGTCCCGCCAACGTGCTGCTGGACGGCTGGTGCCAGCGGCACCTGGGACGCCCATATGACGCCGGTGGCCGCTGGGCGGCTTCGGGACAGGTGCTGGCGCCCTTGCTCGAGCAGCTCATCGCCAGCGAGCCCTGGTTTGGCTTGCCACCGCCCAAGTCCACGGGCCGCGACCTCTTCAACATGCAGTGGCTGGATGCCCGCTTGGCCGACCTCGAGGGCCCCACGCCCGCTCCGCAGGATGTGCAGGCCACCCTGCAGCGTCTGACTGCCAGAACCGTGGCAAATGCGATAGATCGGGCGGCTGCCGGAACGCGAGAAGTCTTTGTGTGCGGCGGCGGCGCCCACAACACCGGCCTGATGCAGGAACTGGCCTATTGCCTGCAACGCCCCGTCCACCCAACCGATGCGCTGGGAGTGCCCGCCCAGCAGGTGGAGGCCTTGGCGTTTGCCTGGCTGGCGCACGCCTTCATGACGGGCAAGGCGGCGGGCTTGCCCAGCGTGACGGGCGCACGCGGGGCGAGGATTCTTGGGGCGTTGTACCCGGCCTGAGCGCGGCATTCCTTGGCGCCGGTGACCCGATTGCGGATGCCGCGCCCACCCGGCCAGCCGCCCCGACACGCCGCGTCAGTCGCAGCGATCGTTCATGCGGCCCCAATGCAAAAAAGCCCTTCGGCAAACCGAAGGGCTTTCTCTTTTTCTGCGCCGGCGATTACACCGAGAACGAGGAGCCGCAGCCGCAGGTGGTGCTGGCGTTGGGATTGCGGATGACGAACTGCGCGCCTTCCAGATCTTCCTTGTAGTCGATCTCGGCGCCGACCAGGTATTGGAAGCTCATCGGATCCACCAGCAACTGCACGCCAGCCTTGTCCAGCACGGTGTCGTCTTCGTTGACGACTTCGTCAAACGTGAAACCGTACTGGAAGCCGGAACAGCCGCCGCCCTGCACGAATACGCGCAGCTTCAGTTCGGGGTTGCCCTCTTCGGCCAACAGGTCCTTCACTTTGGCGGCAGCCGAGTCGGTGAACACCAGGGGAATAGGCGGGGGGGCCTGAAGGTCGACGGTTTCGGTCACTGCATTCATGGTTCACTCCTGGCCGATACGGCCATATTTCAGTGAGCGGCGTCGCCGCTCGTATAGTGTCACTATAGCGCAGGCCTTGACGAGACTCAAAGTTCCAGTTTGACACTGCGCGACGCGCGGACGGTTTCACCCTCCAGCACACTGACGGTCACACTTTCGGGGACAAATCCCTCGGGTACGGCCAGGATGCCCTGGCTGCGCTGGTACTGGTCGAATTGCAGGGCCAGCGACGCGGCCGCCAGGTTTTCTCCCGTAGCCGTGACCGGGCCGGTTTCGGCCTTGACCTGCATGGGCGCCAAGTCGACGGTGACGGTCTCGCCCTTGAGCGCGCCGGTGGCCTGAAAGCGCAAGGCGCCCGCGAAAGGGGTGGCGCCGTTGCGGCCGCTGCGCATCAGCAACACCTTATAGCGCAGGCCGCCGCCTTCGCGGTCGATCTGCACGCCGCGGATGTCGACGGACCCTTCGGGGCCTGGCGGCAGCAGTTGTTCATAGAACGCAAGCTGGTCGCGCACGCGGCCGACCTCCGCCTGCGCGGCGTGCAATTGGGTTTCGAGTTCCTGGCGGGCCGATCGTTCAATGACCAGTTCACCATCGGCGGTGTCGAGCTGGCCGCGGATGTAGCGCAGTTGCGTGGCCTGCTGGCGCATCGCCTCGTCCTGCGCCTCGGCCTGCTGCACGCTGATGACAACGGCGTCCTGCGGGCGATAGAGGTGGCGCGCATGGAAAAACCCCGCAGCGCCTCCCAGCAGCACGCCCAGCAGCAGCATCGCGAACAGGCGCACGATTGCGCCATGCGTGGCGCGCGGTTGGAGACGGGCTGAAGGATCTGTGGGCATGAAGACCAGGGACGGCGGCCCGCGAGGCGGGCCGCCTTGGCATTACGGCAGGATGGCGACCTGGTCGAGGCCGACCGTTTCAGGGATGCCGAACATCAGGTTCATGTTCTGCACGGCCTGGCCGGCGGCTCCCTTGACCAGGTTGTCCTGCACCACCATGACGATCAGCAGGTCCCCGTTGTCCGGGCGGCTGAGCGCGATGCGCAGGTTGTTGGACCCGCGCACCGAACGCGTTTCCGGATGGCTGCCGGCAGGCATGACGTCGACGAAGGGTTCGTCGGCATAGCGCTGCTCGAACAGGGCCTGGAAGTCGGTGTCGCGCGCTTCGGGCAGGATGCGGGCGTAAATGGTGGAGAACATGCCGCGGATCATTGGCACCAGATGCGGCACGAACGTCAGGCCCACCTTGCCGCCCGTCAGCTTTTCCAGTTGGGCGGAGATCTCGGGGTGGTGGCGATGGCCGGCCACGCCGTAGGCCTTGAAGTTGTCGGACGCTTCCGAGAACAGCGAGCCCACTTCTGCCTTGCGGCCGGCGCCCGATACGCCCGACTTGCAGTCGGCGATCAGCGTTTGCGCATCGATCAGCGACTTGCCGCCTTCAAGCAGGGGCGCCAGGCCCAGCAGCACCGTGGTCGGGTAGCAGCCGGGGTTGCCAATGACGCGCGCCTTGGAGATGGCTTCGCGGTTCAGTTCGACCAGGCCATACTGGGATTCGGCCAGGATGTCCGGGCAGGTATGGGGGATCTTGTACCAGCGCTCGAAGGTGGGGATGTCTTGCAGGCGGAAGTCGGCGGCCAGGTCGATGACGCGCGTGCCGGCGGCGATGAGCTCCTGGGCTTGCGCCATGGCCACACCATGGGGCGTGGCGAAGAAGACGACGTCGCAGTCAGTCAGCGAGGCTTTTTCCGGGGCCGAGAAGGCAAGCTTCACACGGCCGCGCAGGTTGGGATACATGTCGGCGACGGGCAGACCGTCTTCCTTGCGGGACGTGATGGCAGTCAGTTCCACATTGGGATGCTGCGACAGCAAGCGCAGCAGTTCGACACCGGTGTATCCGGTGCCGCCGACGATACCAACCTTGATGCGGGTGTTCGATGCTTGGGCCATGATGTGTGCTCTTCGGAGAACGAATAACAATTGTATCGCTCGGGAAACTGGGTATTGCACCGGCGTGCCGGTTTTGGCACTGCAATCCTTTTTTCCGACCGGGCGGATGGCGCGGAGTTCCACGCGGGACCGGCGGCGACGCGCCAATGCCGGCCCAAAAACAAAAAGCCCGCCGAAGCGGGCTTTTTACAGGGCATTAACGCTTGCTGAACTGCTTGCGACGACGCGCCTTGCGGAAGCCGACCTTCTTACGTTCGACTTCACGGGCATCGCGCGTGACGAAGCCAGCTTGCGACAGCGAGGGCTTCAGCGTGGCGTCGTAATCGATCAGGGCACGCGTGATGCCGTGACGGATTGCGCCGGCTTGGCCGGTTTCACCGCCGCCGTGCACGTTGACCTTGATGTCAAACGATTCCAGGTGGCCGGTCAGTTCCAGCGGCTGGCGCACGACCATGCGGCCG
>DALZRX010000073.1:2762-3989 GCA_032015805.1 Achromobacter sp. | reverse complement strand
AGTCACGTTGGACTTCATGCGGCTTGGCCACAAAGGTCTTCATGATGGTTCCTAAGATTTAAAAATTTGCTCTGGCGGGAACATCCTGCCAGTGTTTTTCCCCGACTAGGCTGAAATTCCAGCCCCTATATCGGCCCCCGCCTAAGCGTTATGAATCCGCCCGTGCAAAGGTCAAAATGAGGGAAAGCCTGAAATTCTAACACGGTTGCTCAAAAAATGGGCAAGCGGAAAGAATCCAGGCGGCTTGCGGCTGACCGCTACAGCGCGGACGCCGCGAAGTTCAATAAGGGGACAAATGCAGTCCCCTGCCCGTCAGGCGCCCAGGTAGGCTTCCAGGACGCGGGGGTGGCCCAGCAGTTCGCGGCCGGTGCCGGTCAGCGCCATGGCGCCGTTCTCGAGCACGTAGCCACGCTGGGCGATCTTCAGCGCCTGGCGCACGTTCTGTTCGACCAGGAACAGCGTGAGCCCGTCGGCATTGATGGCGCGCAGCGAGCGGAAGATCTCCTGCACCACGATCGGCGCGAGACCCATCGACGGTTCGTCCAGCAGCAAGAGGCGCGGCTTGGCCATCAGCGCCCGGCCGATGGCCAGCATCTGCTGCTCACCGCCCGACAGGTTGCCGGCCATGCCGTCGATCCGCTCTTTCAGACGCGGAAACAGGTTGAACACGTACTCGAGGTCGGAGGCGACGTTCTTCAAGCCGCGGCGATAGGCGCCCAGTTCCAGGTTTTCCAGCACCGTCATGGTGGTGAGGATGGCCCGGCCTTCGGGAACCTGCACAATGCCGCGCGCCACCAACTGGTTCGGCGCGAGGTTGGTGATGTCTTCGCCCTCGAAGACGATACGGCCGCGCGCCTTGGGCAACAGGCCGGACAGCGCGAGCAGCGTCGTCGACTTGCCGGCGCCATTGGCGCCGACCAGGGCGGTGATTTCGTTGGCGTTCAGGTCCAGGTCGATGCCGCGCACGGCTTCGATATGGCCGTAGTTGACCTCGAGCCCGCGGACTTCCAGCATGGCGCTCATTGGGCGGCCTCCGCTTGTTCGGTGTCTTCGTCGTCTTCGCGGCCCAGGTAGGCCTCGATGACCTGCTCATTGTTGCGGATGTCGTCGGGCCCGCCGCAGGCGATGATCTTGCCGAAGTTCAGCACCGCGATCCGTTCGCACAATCCCATGACGAAGCGCATGTCGTGCTCGATCATGAGGATGGTGTAGCCGCGGTCGCGGATC
>DALZRX010000073.1:0-2752 GCA_032015805.1 Achromobacter sp. | reverse complement strand
CTTGGGCTCGGTGGCCAGCGCGCGCGCCAGCTCCAGGCGGCGCTGCTCGCCGTAGGACAGGTTGTCGGCCAGGTCGTTGGCCTTGTGGTCCAGGCGCATCCACGTCAGCAGTTCGTGCGCGCGTTCGCGGGCGCGCTGCTCGTGCTCGCGGTAACCGGGCAGGCCCAGCAGCAGGCTGGGGAAACCGTAGTTCATGTGGCGATAGGCGCCCACCACCACGTTCTCCAGCAGCGTCATCTCCTTGAAGAGACGGATGTTCTGGAACGTGCGGGCGATGCCCATGCGCGTGATGCTGTGCGGCTTCTTGCGCAGCACGCTCTCGCCCTGGAACGTGATGGCGCCGCCGCTGGGCGGCAGCAGGCCGGTGATGAGGTTGAACACCGTGGTCTTGCCGGCCCCGTTCGGGCCGATCAGACCAAAGATGGCGCCTTGCGGCACGGACAGGCTGACGTCATGCAGCACATGCAGGCCGCCAAAGCTCTTGGAAACGGAGGACAGCTCAAGCATGGCGCTTTCCTCCTTGACGGCTTTGACGCATCCAGCGCTTGAAGCGCGCCGGATCCCAGATGCCTTGCGGCAGGAACAACACAATCACCACCAGGATCACTCCATTCGCGATCAGGCGCAGATCCGCAAATCCGCGCAGCAATTCGGGCAGCACCGTAATGATGAAGCTGCCCAGCACGGGGCCGGCCAGTCCGCCGATGCCGCCCAGGATCGCCATCGTCAGGATTTCGACGCCGCGGTCGAAGCCGTATTCGTTGGGACCGATGAAGAACGTCAGGTGCGCGTTCAGCGCGCCGGCCAGGCCGGCGATCATCGCACCGGCCACGAAAGCCAGCATCTTGTTGGAGCGCACGTCGATGCCCATCATGCCCGCTGCCGTCTCGTCGCCACGGATGGCGTCGAACGAGCGGCCGATCTTGGACGCGCGAACGCGCCACAGCACCAACAGCACGATGATCACGGCCAGCAGCACATGCCACCACTGCGTGAGCTGCGGAACGCCGTTCAGGCCCAGCGCGCCGCCGGTGACGGACTCGGTGTTCAGGATGGTCACGCGGACCACCTCACCGAAGCCCAGCGTGGCCATTGCCAGATACACCCCGGACAACCGTAGCGTCGGCAGGCCGATCAGGGCCGCCACGAGCGCGGGCGCGGCCATGCCGCCGGCAAGGGCCACCGAGAACGGTGCGTCGTAATTCATGGTGAGCAGCGCGGCGGTATACGCCCCGATGCCCATGAAGGCGGCGTTGGCCATGGCCAGCATGCCGCAGGCCAGCGTCAGCCAGATGGAGAGGGCCAGCAGTGCGTTGGTGCCCAGCGTGAGCACCAGGTTGCCATAGATGGCCCAGAAATTTTCGAATCCGCTCATACCTTAAGCCTTGCGTTGAACCACTTTGCCGAACAGACCTTGCGGGCGGACCAGCAGGATCAGGAACAGCAGGCCGAAAGCCACCGCGTCGCGCATGGTGGAGCCGACGTAAGCCACGGACAGCACCTCGGCGAAGCCCAGGAACAGGCCACCCAGCATGGCGCCGCGGATGTCGCCCATGCCGCCCAGAATGATGACCGCGATGCCCTTGTGCAGCATCGGCTGGCCCATCAGGGGGAAGAGCGCGTTCGAATACAGCCCGATCAGCACGCCGGCCACGCCGCCCAGGGCTGCGGCGGCGAACGAGGTGGTGATGAACAGTTTTTCGACGTTGATGCCCAGCAGCCAGGCCGCCTTGGGCGATTCGGCGATGGCGCGCAGGGCGCGGCCGAATTGCGTGCGGCGCATGACGTACATCAGCACGGCCATCAGGGCGAACGACAGGAAGATGATGCCCAGTTCGATGACGGTCAGGTGCAGGCCCGCGACCTCGATGACTTCCTCGGGCACGGTGCCGTGCGGGAAGCGCAGGTTGCTGGCGCCGAAGATGGCTTGGGCGCCGTTGTTCAGGATGATGCCGACGCCGATGGTGGCGATCATGGGAATCAGGTGAGGCGCATTGCGCTTGCGCAGCGGCTTGAGGACCAGGTAGTCGATGATGACCCCGGTAAAGCCGGCGACGAAGAATGCGACCATCAGCGCCGCCCACAGGGGCAGGCTGAATTGCTGGACGACGAACAGTGCCGCGTAGGCGCCAACCATGAAGACGGCGCCATGCGCCAGGTTGATCACCCCGAGCACGCCGAAGATCAGCGTGAAGCCAAGCGCGAACAGTGCATACACACAGCCCAGCGACAAGGCATTGACGAATTGTTGTTCGAACATGATGGGACTTTCCAGATCAGTGAGGGCCACCCCGCCGTGCCCACAGCGAGGTCTGATTTGCTTCTAGCGAAGCTTTCTACTTTGGTACGGCCCTGCGACAAAAAGCGCCTTGCGGACAACCGGCAGGCCGTCCGCAAGGCGCATCCCCCCGCGCGGGGATGCGTACTGCTTACTTTTCGATGACGTACTTGCCGTCCTTGGTCACGCTGATGATCGGCGCCTGGTCGGCGTCGTAGCCGGCGGGCTTGCCGGCGCGATCAGTGGCCTGGCGGAACTTGAACGGGCCGGTGGCGCCGGTCCAGGTCACGGACGGCAGGGCGTCGCGCAGGGCGGCGCGGTCCTTGGGCAGTTCGCCGGTGATCTTCGTGTTCTTGAGCGCCTGAGCCACGATGTACATGGCGTCATACGACTGCGCCGCAAACTGGTCGGGAGCGTTGGTGAACTTGGCCTTGTAGGCGTCGATGAACTTGACGTTCTCGGGGGCCTTGTTCT
>DALZRX010000072.1:1309-12407 GCA_032015805.1 Achromobacter sp. | reverse complement strand
AGCGCGGCCAGACTTTGCTGACCGCGCGGATGGTTGCCCACGCCACCCAGCGCGGGCTGGTCAGCCGCGCGCCCGGCAGCCGGCGCATCACGTCCACCGCCAGCCCGCCGCGCTTGTGCCATTGCTTCTTGCGCGTCTGGCTGTCGGTCCAGCGTCCTTCCAGCCACGGGAATTCGCGGCGTCCCGGCTTGTACACCGGCGGCGTGTTGTAGATGAGGATGTATGCCAGCCGCGGCGTCGGCGACGTGTTCGGTCCGGTGAAGTGCAGCGTGCGCGCATCGTGCACGGTGATGCCGCCCGGATCGAGGGGCTCCGCCACCGCCTGATCGCGCGGGAAATCGCCGCAGCATTCGAGCGGATGCAGGGTCTTGTCGCCACCCGGCGAACGGTGCTCCAGCACATCCCCTTTGTTCGAGCCCGGCAGGAACTGCATGCAACCGTTTTCGACCGTCGCCGGCTGCAGCGCCAGCCAGATGCTCAGTTCGTTGTAGACGAAGTCCGGCGAGCGGAAGGCTTCGTCCTGGTGCCAAGGCGTTTCCGGACCGTGCGGGCCGGGCTTGAGCAACGCATGTTCGCCATAGAGCGCCGCCTCCGGACCCAACAGTTGCCGCGCGAGCTCGAGCGTGCGTTCGTGGTAAACCGTCTTCAGAAGGCCCGGGGCATAATGTCGCGGATCGTGCAGGCTCGGGAACTTGGCGGGCTTGGAGGGGTCGTCGCGGCTGACAAAGTCATACTGCGCGCCCTCGTTGTAACCCGTCTTGTTCGCGAACAAGTCCAGCAGCGTCCTGCGGATATAGCCCACTTCGTCCTGGGGGCACATATCCTTCAAGGCCAGGTACCCCTGATCCTTGTAGCGCGCTGTCTCAGCATCCGACAACAAACTGGTCTCTTCCATAATGGCTTCTCCAAGCTCTGGTAATGGGTATTTCTGCGCTGGCACGTTTTGACATGGCCTCTAACGTATCGCTTCGATCCCTACCGGGCCTATAGACCATCCGCTGTAGCCGGTTCCGCCTACGCTAGTCGTGCGTGGCGGCGCATCATCCGAAGGAAAATTCATGCAAGACCCTAAGGCCGATACCCAGATCGAAACCGTCCACGTCACCGTCAGCGGCACGGTGCAAGGCGTGGGCTATCGCCACGCCACGGTGCGGCGTGCCCACATGCTTGGCGCGAAGGGCTGGGTTCAGAACATGCTGGACGGCACGGTGGAAGCGCTGGTGCAGGGCACCCCCGACCAGGTCGATCACATGCTGGAATGGCTGCGGCGCGGCCCGCCGGGCGCGTCGGTGCAGGAAATCATCACGCGCCGGGAGTACACCGATAAGCGTTACATCCGCTTCGAGCAGCTCTGAGAATCACCGCCCTCGGCAGCATGATGTAGACCGGCCGGACCAGACGCCGCGCCGGAAAGGTGTAGGGGACTAGCGCGAGCGCATCCAGCGCGCCCCGACCTGGTTGATGACCAGCCCGGCCAGCACGCACGCGGCGCCCGCCCATTGGAGCGGCTGCAGCCGCTCGCCGAACGCCATGGACGCCGCCCACAGCCCCACCACCGGAACCAGCAGCGAGAACGGGGCGACCTTTGCGGCGGGATGGCGCGACAGCAGTTGCGTCCACAACGTGTAGGCGACCAGTGTCGCCAGCACGGCCAGGTACAGCACCGAGAGCGCCTCGCCCCAGCCCATGCCGGTGACCATGCCCACCACCGGTTCCCAGCCGTCGATCAGCACGGCCAGCGCCAGGAAGGGCAGCACCGGTGCGGCGCTGCTCCAGGCAATGAACGCGAACGGGTCGTAGCCGGGCGCCTTGCGGCTGGCCAGCCGCACGAGCATGTTGGACACCGCCCACATGAACGCCGCCCCGAGCGTCAGCACAAAGCCCAGCATCGTCATCTGCCCCGGGCCGTCGCCGCGCCCCCCGGCGATGACGGCCAGACCCATCGCAGCCACGCCCAGTCCGATCCAGTGATGGCGGCGCGCGCGCTCATGCAGAACGGGCGCGGCCAGCAGCAGCGTGAAGAAAGCCTGGGTCTGGATGACAAGGGAAGCCATGCCGGCCGGCATGCCGAACTTCAGCGCGGTAAAGAGCAGGCCGAATTGGCCCAACCCCTGGACCAGCCCGTAGGCCGCGACCCAGTGCCACGGCAGCCGCGGCATGCGCACGAAGAGGATGAGGGGGAAGGCGGCCAGCGCGAATCGCAACGCGCCCAGCATCATGGGAGACAGGCCCCGCATGCCGACCTTCATGACGACGAAATTCAGGCCCCAGATGACCACCACCGCCAAGGCGCAGAAATAGTCTTTTCGGGAAAGATGGGTGGTGGTGGACATGCGGCATTATCGCATCGCCCACCCCAAAAAAAACTGAATCAGCGGGCGTCCAGCACTGCGGCAAACGCCCTGATGGCGGCGTCGATGTCATCGTCGCCGATATGACGGTGCGTCACGCAGCGCAGCCGCGTGCGGCCCCAGGGACGCGTCAGCAGGCCTTGCGCCTGCAATGCCACGACCCATTCGGCGTTGCTCATGCCCGTGTCGGCGGTCTCGACCTGCACGATGTTGGTCTGCGGCACCGTGGCCGTCAGCGCCGGCGCAAGCGTGTTGATGCCGTCGCTCAGGCGGCGTGCGCGTTCGTGATCTTCGGCCAGGCGTGCGTGCATGTGCTGCACGCCTTCCAGGCCCGCGGCGGCCATGATGCCCGACTGCCGCTGCGTGCCCCCGAGCATGCGGCGCAGCGTGCGCGCCTTGGCGACCACCGCCTGGCTGCCCGCCAGCACCGCGCCCACCGGCGCGCTCAGGCCCTTGGACAGGCACAGCGACACGGTATCCGTGTGGCAGGTGATGTCGGCGGCCGGTACGCCCAGCGCCACCGCCGCGTTGAACAGCCGCGCGCCATCCAGATGCACCGGCACGCCTGCCGCGCGCGCCATGCCGTGTACGGCCTGCATGTGTTCCAGGGGCAGCACCGTGCCGCCGGCGTTGTTGTGCGAGGTTTCCATCGCCACCAGCGCGGTCTTCAGGCGGTGCCCGCCGGCCAGCAGCGCGTCCTCGAGCCGGTTCAGGTCCATTGCGCCTGCGGTACCGGGAACGCCCTGGTAGAACAGACCCGTGAACGTGGCCGCGCCCCGTTCCGATGTGTACATGTGGGCCGTCTGTTCCAGCGCGACCTGCTCGCTGCGCTGCGTCTGCGCCAGCACGGCCAGCAGATTGGCCATGGTGCAGCTTGGCACGAACAGCCCCGCCTCCTTGCCCATGCTGCCGGCCACATAGGCTTCCAGTTCGCGCACCGTGGGATCGCCGTCCAGGCCGTCATCGCCGATCGGCGCGGTGCGCATGCGCTCGTACATGGCCGCGGTGGGGTGGGTGACCGTATCGCTGCGCAGGTCAACGGGCGATGGGGGAGGTTCGGCGGGAGTCCGCTGGGTCATGGCTTTCAGTGCTGCAGAATTTTGGAAAGAAATTGGCGCGTGCGCGGGGCACGCTCCTCGACATTGCCGAAGAACTGCTCCTTCTGGCAGTCCTCGACGATCTTGCCGCCGTCCATGAAGATCACACGGTCGGCGACGCGGCGCGCGAATCCCATCTCGTGGGTCACCACCATCATCGTCATGCCTTCGCCGGCCAGGTCGGTCATCACGTCGAGCACCTCGTTGACCATCTCGGGATCCAGCGCCGACGTGGGTTCATCGAACAGCATCACGACCGGGTCCATCGACAGCGCCCGGGCGATCGCCACGCGCTGCTGCTGGCCACCCGAGAGTTCGCCGGGATGCTTGTCCTTGTGCGCCGATAGACCCACGCGTTCGAGCAGGGCAAGCGCGCGTTGCCGCGCTTCGTCCTTGCCGCGCTTGAGCACCTTGATCTGGCCCAGGCACAGGTTCTCGGTCACGGTCAGGTGCGGGAACAGTTCGAAGTGCTGGAACACCATGCCGGCCACCGCGCGCAGCTTCGGCAGGTTGGTGCGCGGATCGCCCACCGACACGCCGTTGACCACGATCTCGCCCTTCTGGAAGGGTTCAAGCGCGTTGACGGTCTTGATCAGCGTGGACTTGCCCGATCCCGACGGACCGCACACCACCACGACCTCGCCGCGCCGCACGGTGGCGGAGCAGTCGTCCAGCACTTGAAAGTCGCCGTACCACTTGCTGACCTGCTGGATCTCGATCATCGGAGGATTGGAAGAGAGTTGCATCGTTGAACCTGTGGATAACGCGGGCGCCGCGGCAAACCGCTCAGCGCAGCACCCGCGTGCGCTTTTCAAGCTGCTTGACCAGACGCGATGCCGTGAAGCAAATCACGAAATACACCACCGCCACGAAGAGATAGAGTTCGACCAGCCGGCCGTCGCGCTGGCCGATCTTGGACGCGGCGCCCAGGAAGTCGGTGAGCGACAGCACGTAGACCAGCGAGGTGTCCTGGAACAGGATGATGACGCGCGTGAGCAGCGCCGGTGTCATGTTCCGCAGCGCCTGCGGCAGCACTACGTAGCGCATGCCCTGCCAATGGTTCAGGCCCAGCGCCATGCTGGCCGACACCTGGCCGCGCGCGATGGACTGGATGCCGGCGCGCATGATTTCGCAGAAGTACGCGGCCTCGAACAGCGTGAAGGTGATCACCGCCGAGTTGAACGCCCCCACCCGCATCGGCGTGGGCGACCCCACCACCCAGGCGGCGATGTAGGGCATCAGGAAGTAGAACCAGAAGATCACCAGCAGCAGCGGGATCGAGCGCATCACGTTCACGTAGATGCCTGCCGGCACCGACAGGAACTTGAAGCGCGACAGGCGCATCATCGCCAGCAGCGTGCCCAGCGCCAGGCCCATCACCGCCGCCAGCACCGTCAGCGTCAGCGTGAACGTCATACCGGTCTTGAAGAGGTATGGCAGCGCACCCCAGATGACGTCGAAATCGAATTTGCCCATGCTAGCGCCCCAATCCCGCAGGCGACTTGGTCGCCGTGCCGATCAGGCCCGGCACGGCCACGCGGCGCTCAAGCGTGCGCATGCCCAGCACGACGATGCCGTTCAGAATCAGGTAGATCACGGTCGCGGCGGAAAACGCCTCGAAGATGTGAAAGCTGAACTCCGCCATGGAGCGCGCCTGCCCGGTCAATTCGAGCAGGCCGATGGTGAGCGCCACCGACGAATACTTGATCGTGCCCATGAATTCGGAGGTCAGGGGCGGCAGCACGATGCGATAGGCCTCGGGCAGGATGACGTAGCGGTAGACCTGCGCCTCGGTCAGTCCCAGCGCGGTCCCCGCCTGGAATTGGCCGCGCGGCAATGACTGGATGCCGGCGCGCAGTTGCTCGGCCACGCGCGCCGATCCATAGAACCCCAGGCAAAGCACCGCGGGCAGGAATTGCCCCCACGGTTGCGGCATCTGCTTCATGGCCAGGCCCCAGGCGTGCGGCAGCACTTCGGGCAAGACGAAATACCACAGGAACATCTGCACCAGCAGCGGGATATTGCGAAAGAGCTCGACATAGGTCGCGCCGATCACGTTCATCGGGCGGGACTGCACCGTGCGCATCACGCCGAGCCAGGACCCCAGCAGCAGCGAGAACACCCACGCCGTCAGCGCCAGCGCGAGCGTCCAGCCCACGCCGATCAGGATCGTCTCCAGGAAGGTATGCACGCCATCCGGCGACATCTCCAGGAAGACGCTCCAACTCCAGTTGTAATTCATGCCCTAGCCCTTGATCGCGACGCCGGCCGCAGCCGGCGTCCTTGCCCCGTCATGCGCCGCGGGCGCGCGATGCGCCCCGCGGCATGCTGCTTACTCGTAGGCCTTGGGATCGCCCGAGTCGGTGGGCTTGGCCAGGGCGCGCTTCAGGGCGTCGCTCATGGGGTACTTCAGGTTGATCTGCTTGGGCGGGATGGGCGAATTGAAGTACTTGTCGTACAGCGCCGCGACCTTGCCGGTCTTCATCAGGTCCAGCACCGCGTCATCGACGACCTTCTTGAACTTCGGATCGTCCTTGGGCTGCATGATGCCGTAGGGCGCAAGCTCCAGGCCCTTCTTGCCGATCACGAAGGCGTCCGGATTCTTGGACGACGCGACGGCGCCGTAGGCGATGCCGTCGTCGTTGGCCGAACCCGCGGCGCGGCCCGATTCCACCATCAGGATGGTCTCGGCGGTGTCTTTGGTGGGCGCCATGGAGATGCCCAGGTTGCCCTGCGCGTTCAGTTGCGAAATCAGCTTGAACGTCTGGCCGCCGGCCTGCGCCGCGATGGTCTTGCCGCGGAAAGAGGACAGGTCATTGGGGTCCACGCCGCCGTCCTTGCGCGCCACCAGCACCACCTGCGCCACGAAGGTCGTGGGCGCGAAGGACACCAGCTTGTGCCGGGCTTCATTGTTGGTGGTGTTGCCGCATTCGAGGTCGATCGTGCCGTTGGCCAGCAGCGGGATGCGCGTGGCCGAGGTCGTCGGGTTGTAGCGGACTTCCAGCTTGGGCAGCTTCAGTGCTTCCTGCACGTGCTTGGCGACTTCCTGGCAGATCTCGACCGTGTAGCCGATCGGCTTCTGATTGCCGTCCAGGTACGCAAATGGCACGGACGTCTCGGGATGGCCGATCGTGATCACGCCGGTTTCGCGGATCTTGTCCAAGCGGCTGGGGCCTTCGGCATGAGCCGTCGCGGCGCTGCCCAGGAGGGCGGCGGCGACGGAGATCGCGGCAAGTGCTTTCATCTGATTCCCTTGGCGCCGTGCGTGCGGCGCGTGTTTATGTTCACGATCGGCGGATCCAGACTGACTGGCGACCGCCGCGTCCCGCGATGAGCCCCGCGGCTGGCAAAAAGTATCAACTAGCAGTATGGTTTTATCCAGTTCCAATCAGGTATTCCTCTATACGGATTAGATATGGCTATTCCCCGGATGGGCTTGCGACACATCGAGGCGTTCCGCGCCGTCATGATGACCGGATCCATGACCGCCGCGGCCCGGCGAGTGCATACCTCGCAGCCGCACGTTAGCCGCTTAATTGCGCAATTGGAAGCCATCACCCAGTTTCCCTTGTTTGACCGCAATGGCAGCCGGTTGAGCCCGACCCAGGACGGGTCGCGCTTCTTTCAGGAGGTGGAAAAAACCTTCATCGGCCTGGCCGGCCTGGAGTCGGCAGCCGCCAGCATCCGCTCGTTCAGCGCCAGCCGCCTGAGCGTGGCGGCCATGCCGCGCCTGGCGGGCGGGCTGCTGGCACGCATCGTCGCCGCCTTCAAGACCGAGTACCCGGATGTCATGGTGGCCATCCACTCGGGCAACGCCAGCACGGTCCATAACTGGATCAGTTCGGGGTTCTGCGACACCGGCCTGGCGATGCTGTCCGGCGAGACGCCCGGCATCCAGGTCGAACCCGTCCTCACGATGAGCTGCGTGGCGGTGCTGCCACGCGGACACCGCCTGACCAAACTGAAAAAACTCAAGCCCGCCGACTTCGCGGGCGAGCCCTTCGTGGCCTTTCCCAGCGGCACGCCGCTACGAGAAAAGATCGACGCGGTCTTCAAGTCCGCCAAGGTGGAGCGCCACACGGTCGCCGAAGCGGGACTCGGTTCGTCGGTCTGCGCGCTGGTGGGCGCGGGCCTGGGCGTGGCGCTGATCAACCCGCTGGCCGCGCGCGAGGAATACGAGGCGAACGGCGTGGAGGTCCGGCCGTTCAGCCCGGCGGTTCCGGTCACCGTCGCATTGCTTTATCCGCCGTATCACACGCGCACGCGCCTGGTCACCGTATTCTCGCGCTACGCGCACCAGCTCATGCAGGAAGAGATGGGCGACCTGAAGGCGCGGCCGCCGCGCTAGGCGGGTCACGGCGACATGCGCAGACCGGGTGTCTGACACCCGCTGACCGCAGCAAGCTGACGATCATCGCCCGAAGGTGTCAGACACCGTTGCGTGCTTGGACCAGGTATCAGACACCGTTCAAGCCGAGGGGCCTGGCTGCCCGCCCGGCCGCGTCAGGCGCGGGTTTCGCGCCCGTCGCGATGCAGCATCACAAGCGCCCCGGTATCGCCCCGCATGGCCCGCACCGGCTCCCCCTCGTCCCATTGCGCGGCGATCGTGGGCGGACCGTTGTAGATGCCGGCCGCCGTCTGCAGGGATTCCGGCGATCCGATCCAGGCGTAGGCGGGTTCATGCAGCCAGACGCCATTGGCGCGCGCGACGCCTACGAATAGACCGTCCACATTGTGGGGGCAGGGCTCGGCGGCGGCTTGCAGCGCAAGCCAGCCATACTCGCCGTCCCACGCCAACCCAAACGTCAGCACATGCCGGCAGGCAAGCACTTCCCGGTGCTCGGCCATGTCGTAGACGCCCTCGGCCCACGTGTCCTCGCCGCCGCACTCGACGTTTGCCAGGACGCGCACGTATCGACCCGCCTGGCCCTCAGGCGCGGGTTCGGGGATGCCGGGCAACTCCGACGGCAGCCAGCTCACCTCGCCCAGATCGCTGTAGACCATGGGCACCCGCACCGCCCCCTCGCCATCCACGACGCCGCGCCGCGCTTCCTGCGTGAGCACGCTGATCCGCATCAGGCCACTTTTCCACAGCTCGGCCGCTTCCAGCGCGGTGTCCAGCGGCGCGAGGTTGGCAAAGCAGGCATCCAGCACCGCGCGGCCCGCCGCGTCGATCAGCCCCTGCATCCCATTGCGCTCGGTGATGTACGCGTGCAGGTCGTCGTCCCAATGGATGTCGTCCCATTCGGGCGCCACCACCCAGCCGCCGCGCCGGTCGATGAGCCCCCAGGCCTGCGCCTCGAAGGCCGGCGCCAGGCCGCCGGGGCAGAACGATCCCGCGTCCTCGAAACGCGGCGTGATCGCCCAGCCGCCCGCCTTGTCCACATAGCCCAGCCGATCGCCCACGCGCACCACCACCAGGCCTTGCGCGCAGTTCCAGGCTTCGTCCAGCGACGGCGGCAGGATCTCACGACCGTCTGCGGCAATCAGACCGACCTTGCCGTCCACCTGGACACTGGCCACGTCTTCCTCGAAATCCCATGCGGCTTCGAAACGCGGCGCCACCAGTACGCGTGCCGTGTTCTCCGTCACGCGCAGCAGGCCGGTGCGCCCTTCACTGCTTATCCACAGCACGCCGTCGTCGGATGCGCCGCTAGGCCAGACCGCATCCCACTGCGGCGTCATCACCGGCAGCCAGCAATCGTCATCGGATTCCGCTTCCGGATCGATGGCCCGCAGCCCCCACAACTTGTCCACACGGTAGCGATACAGGCTGCCGCCCAGCCAGGCGCCTTCATCGTCGCCGCCCTCAGCCACGTAGTCCTCGAAGCTGACCGTGCGGGCAGGCTCCTGCTCGTGAAAGTAGGAATGCGACAGCCCGCCAAAACCGAAGCGCCAAGCCCAGCCGGATGCATCGCTGGCATCGGGCAGATCCAGCAACTGGCAGACGGCGGACAGGTCGCCCACCTGCATGCCGCGCCGCACCGCCTGCCAACGTTCATCGCACAGGGCGCGCGTCTGGTGGACGTAGGCCGCTGCGCCGCCTGCATGCAGCCACGACAGTTCATTCAGGTTTGCACTGATCCACAAATCGCCTTCGCCGTCGTGCTCATCGATCAGCTCGCCCAGGTACTGCGTGGCGGCGTCGAACTGCAGCACGTGCGGCGCATCGTCGCAATCCGCGTGCGTCCGCATGAATGCGGCGAGTTCACCCAGACGCTCGTGTGCGCCCCGCGCATCGACGGCTATACCCGCCGCCTCGCCGTCGCCGAACAGGTCCTGCCCGCCAGGCGCCGCATTGGACTCGCCATTCGCAAGCAGCACCTGCCACAACGTCGGCAGATTGCCATTCGCGCTGGCAATTTCCGCGGGCGGCGCGTTTTCATCCTCGTCCGAGCACAAATACAGCCAGGCCCGATTTCCCATCTTTTTTTCCTTCGACTACGGTTGCGCCCGCGGCGCTTGATTGGCGGATCCGGATTTGGGGATCCAGAAAGTCAAAGGCCAGCCCGATCGGGGCTGGCCTTCGATGTGCAAGCAGTTTGCGATCAGGCGTCGATGTTGCCTGCCGACAGCGCGTGCGTTTCGATGAAGTTGCGGCGCGGTTCGACGTCGTCGCCCATCAGTGTGGTGAAGACCTCGTCCGCCGCGATGGCGTCTTCGATCTGCACGCGCAGCAGGCGGCGCACCTTCGGGTCCATCGTGGTTTCCCAGAGCTGTTCCGGATTCATTTCACCCAGACCCTTGTAGCGCTGCTTGGAGATGCTGCGGTCGGCTTCGCTGCGCAGCCATTGCATGGCTTCGCGGAAGTCGGACACCTGCTGCTCCTTGCGCTTGTCGCCTTCGCCACGCGCGGCCATCGAACGCGCGCCGACCTTGCCCAGGAAGCTCTTGGCGGCCTTGGACAGGATGGCGTAATCCGAGCCGTTGATGAAGTCGGCGTCGATGATGCTGACGCGTACGTTGCCGTGGTGCATGCGCTGCACGGACAGGCGATGGCGCTCGGTGGCCTCATCGAACTGCGGCACGACCTCGACGCCGTTGCCGTTGATCGGATCGCGCATGGCATCGGCCAGACGCTTGGCGGAGTCCGCGGTGCTCTCGGCGGTTTCCAGGTTGATCTCCACGCCTTCCGCCATGGCCGACAGCGCGCCCACGTCGAACACGCGCGACAGGCGGGCGATGACGGCGTCGGCCGCCACGTACTGGCGGGCCAGATCGCTCAGCTCTTCGCCGCGGATGATGTTGCCGCCCGAGATGATCTCGGCGTCCTTCAGGGCCAGCGTCAGCATGAACTGCGCTTCTTCCTGGTCATCCTTCAAATAGCGTTCTTCGCGGCCAACCTTGACCTTGTAGAGCGGCGGCTGTGCGATGTACACGTAGCCGCGCTGCACCAGCTCGGGCATCTGACGGTACAGCAGCGTGAGCAGCAGGGTGCGGATGTGCGCGCCGTCGACGTCCGCGTCGGTCATGATGATGAGGCGGTGGTAGCGCAGCTTTTCCACGTTGAAGTCGGGGCCGATGCTGGTGCCCAGCGCGGTGATCAGCGTGGCGATCTGCTCGCTGGCGATCAGGCGGTCAAAGCGCGCCTTCTCCACGTTCAGCACCTTGCCGCGCAGCGGCAGGATGGCCTGGAACTTGCGGTCGCGG
>DALZRX010000072.1:518-1299 GCA_032015805.1 Achromobacter sp. | reverse complement strand
GCACAGCACGCTTTCGCTGTAGCTGTCGTTCCACTGCATCGCCACTTCCACGCCAACCGACACGCCGCCGGCCGCGGACTCGGTGCTGACCGAGAACACGTTGGGATGCAGCACGGTCTTGGCGCGGTTGATGTATTCAACAAAGCCCTTCACGCCGCCCGAGAACGCGAAGTTCTCTTCCTTTCCCTGGCGCTGGTCGATCAGGCGGATCTTCACGCCGTTGTTCAGGAACGAGAGCTCGCGCAAGCGCTTGGAGAGGATCTCGTAGTGGTATTCGATGTTGTTGAAGATGAGCGGATCGGCCAGGAAGCGCACTTCGGTGCCGCGCTTGTCGGTCGTGCCGGTCACCGCCAGGGGCGCAACGCGCTCGCCTTGGCGGAATTCCATCTGATGCACCTGGCCGTTGCGGCGGATCGTCAGCCGCAGCCATTCGGACAGCGCGTTCACGCAGGACACGCCCACGCCGTGCAGGCCGCCGGACACCTTGTAGGAGTTCTGATCGAACTTGCCGCCGGCGTGCAGCTCGGTCATGACGATTTCCGCCGCGCTGCGGTGGAATTCATCGTCCTTGTGGATATCGGTCGGGATGCCGCGGCCGTTATCCGTGACGGAGATGGAATTGTCGGTGTGGATCGTGACGACGATGTCGTCGCAATAGCCGGCCAAGGCTTCGTCGATGGCGTTATCGACGACCTCGAACACCATGTGGTGCAGGCCCGTGCCGTCGGATGTGTCGCCGATGTACATGCCGGGGCGCTTGCGCACGGCCTCCAGCCCCTTG
>DALZRX010000072.1:0-508 GCA_032015805.1 Achromobacter sp. | reverse complement strand
CATGACGACGTACTTGAACTGGTCGTCTTCGGGCAGGGTGATGAGCGCCGACGCATTGGCATCGGGCATGACCGACCACTGGATGTTGTCGACCTTCACGTTGGACAGCACGTCGAGCAGGTAGCCCACGTTAAAGCCCACGTCCAGCGCCTCATGGCTGTAGTCGATGTCGATTTCTTCCTGCGCCTCTTCCTGCTCGGCGTTGGAGGACGAGATCTTCATCTGGTTCTGCGCCAGTTGCAGGCGGACACCCTTGAACTTGTCCGTGGTCAGGATGGCGGCGCGCTGCAGGCTGCCCTGGAGCGCTTCGCGGCCGACGAGGAAGTGGCGCGAGTAATTCGTGGGAATCACACGCGTGAAATCGGGGAACTTGCCTTCGACCAGCTTGGACACCAGCTCGACGTCGCCGAAACGGAAACGGATCTGGCCCGGCGCCACGTCGATGGAGACGGTCTCGTCGGAGTCTTCCAGCAGGCGCTGCATTTCCAGCACGGTCTTGCGCGGCACG
>DALZRX010000071.1:11315-12412 GCA_032015805.1 Achromobacter sp. | reverse complement strand
GATGATGATGGGGCCGGCGCCGATGATGAGAATGCTTTTTAGGTCTGTACGCTTAGGCATGGTGCAATCTTTACTTTTGGCCAGACATCAGGCTGATGAACTTGTCGAACAGTTCCAGGATGTCGTGCGGACCCGGGCTGGCTTCGGGGTGGCCCTGGAAGCAGAAGGCCGGGCGGTCGGTGAGCTCGAAGCCTTGCAGCGTGCCGTCGAACAGCGAGACGTGCGTCACGCGCGCGTTGGCGGGCAGGCTGGCTGCGTCGACCCCGAAACCGTGGTTCTGGCTGGTGATGAACACGCGCTTGGACTGCAGGTCCTGCACGGGGTGGTTGGCGCCGTGATGGCCGGTCTTCATCTTGACTGTCTTTCCGCCCACGGCCAGGCCCATGATCTGGTGACCCAGGCAGATGCCGAACACCGGCAGCTTCTTGTCCAGGAAGGCACGGGTGGCGTCGATGGCGTAGTCGCATGGCTCGGGGTCGCCGGGGCCGTTGGACAGGAACACGCCGTCGGGAGCGAGCTTGAAGACGTCTTCGGCGGAGGTCTGGGCCGGCACCAGCGTGATGCGGCAGCCGCGGTCGGCCAGGAGGCGCAGGATGTTGCTCTTTACGCCGTAGTCGTAGGCGACCACGTGGAACTTGGACTGGTCGGGCGACGTGAATCCGCCCTCGAGCTGCCAGGTGCCTTCGGTCCAGCCGGTGCTTTCCTTGATGGACACGACCTTGGCCAGATCCTGGCCGGCCATGCCGGGAAAGCCGCGGGCGAGTTCAACGGCGCGCTCGGCGTCGGAACCCACGAAGATGCACGCGCCCTGGGCGCCCTTTTCGCGCAGGATGCGCGTGAGCTTGCGGGTGTCGATGCCGGAAATGGCAACGATGCCCTGCTCGGTCAGGTAGTCAGGCAAGGATTGCGTGGAACGGAAGTTCGACACGCGCGCGGGGCAGTCGCGTACCACCAGGCCGGCGGCATAGACGCGATTGGCTTCCACGTCTTCGGCGTTGACGCCGGTGTTGCCAATGTGCGGATAGGTCAGCGTGACGATCTGACCGCTATAGCTGGGATCGGTGAGAATTTCCTGGTACCCGGTCATCGCGGTGTTG
>DALZRX010000071.1:0-11305 GCA_032015805.1 Achromobacter sp. | reverse complement strand
AAAGAGTTGCGGCAGCACAGTAAACCCCGGTTTTAGAATCGATAATCAAACCTTCGGATTATACCTCGACCGGCCGTTTTTCCCGGAGAACCGCGCCAAATAAGGCCGAAATCAGGTTTTTCGGCTGTTTTGCCGCGCCGTTGCGCGGCGGCCGAGCGGCGCCCTCGCCCTTGCGGCCGACTGCGGCGCAACAGCGTCGGTGATACGCTAAGGGCACCTTCAACCTTAGCCAGCTGCGAGTCGTATAAGTCCATGCCCAGCCAACTTGACGCCCTGCGTGACCACACCACCGTTGTTGCCGACACCGGCGATTTCGAAGCCATGAAGGCGTTGCGTCCCACGGACGCAACCACCAACCCGTCCCTGATTCTGAAGGCCGTCCAGCAGGACGCCTACCGCCCGCTGCTGGAAAAGACCGCGCGGGAACACCGCGGCGCTTCGACCGCCGAACTCATGGATCGCCTGCTTGTCGCTTTTGGCCGCGCCATCCTGGACATCGTGCCGGGACGCGTGTCCACCGAGGTCGACGCCCGCCTGTCCTTCGACACCCGCGCCACGATCGAGCGCGCCCGCGGCCTGATCGCCCTGTATGAAGCGGCCGGCATCCCGCGCGAGCGCGTGCTGATCAAGATCGCCTCCACCTGGGAAGGCATCCAGGCCGCCCGCGCCCTGCAGGCCGAGGGCATCCGCTGCAACCTGACCCTGCTGTTCTCGCTGCCCCAGGCGGTTGCCTGCGCCGATGCGCACGTGCAGCTCATTTCGCCCTTCGTGGGCCGCATCTACGACTGGTACAAAAAATCCGCCGGCGCGGCCTGGGTCGAAGCCGACAACGCGGGCGCGGCAGATCCGGGCGTCCAGTCCGTCACCAATATCTACCGCTACTACAAGCACTTCGACATTCCCACCGAAATCATGGGCGCGAGCTTTCGCAACGTCGGCCAGATCCTGGCGTTGTCGGGCTGCGACCTGCTGACGATCAGTCCCGACCTGCTCAACAAGCTGGCATCCACCGAGGGCGACGCCCCGGCGCAGCTTCGGGCCGGCGACGCGAGCGGCGACATCGCGCGCATCGGCGCGGACGAGGTCACGTTCCGCACGCTGCTCAATGATGATGCGATGGCCAGCGAGAAGCTGTCCGAGGGCATCCGCCAGTTCGTGGCGGACGCCATCAAGCTGGACGCGCTGATCGAGGCGCAGCGCGGCTAAGCCGGCAATGCGCGCGGCCGGCGGCCGCGCGCCTTATGTCTGGCGGTGATCGTGGGAGTGCACCTGCAGCGCTTCCAGGAAGCGCGACACCATGTTGTAGGCCGCCACCGTCGCCGTCAGTTCGACGATCAGCTTTTCGGATCCCAGGGCCGCGCGCGCGGCCTGAAATACCGCCTCGGGCACCTGCACATGGCGCGTCATGGCATCGGTATAGGCCAGCACCGCCCTTTCGCGCTCACTGAAGAGGCCGGAATCCTCCCAGGCGTCCAGCGCGTCGAGCTGGGCCTGGGACACGCCTTCCTTCAGCGCGATGGGCGCATGCTGGTCTGCTTCGTAGGGCGCCCCGTTGATCGCTGCCACGCGCATGATGACGAGCTCGCGCAGATCGCCCGGCAAGGTGCTCAATTGGCGGATCGAGGTCAGGTAGTTCAGCCAGCCGCCGGCGACGGCGGGACTATGCAGCAGCATCTGATACAGGTGCAGCACGCTGCCCCGTTCCGCAACAATGCGATCCACCAGGGGCCGTGCTTCGGGATGAGTCAAATCGGCGTAGGGCAAGCGGGCCATGCGAACTCCAGAAGGATAGAGGGCAGCAAATGCACACATTCTCACAATATCTTTGACATAATGGCACCACACCCGCGCGTCTACGGTACCTCATACGAATGAATGCGCCGACTGAATCCTACCCTCAATTTACGCTCGCCAACTGCGACAGCGAGCCGATACATATACCGGGCGCCATCCAGCCGCTCGGGGCGCTGCTCGCCTTCGACTCGGACGGCACGCTGCGCTACGCCAGCGAAAACGCCGCCCAGATCCTCGACACCTGCCTGACGCTGGATCAGCCCTGCACGCCTGAAGCACTGCCGCCGGGACTCGCCTACTGCCTTTCATCGTGGCTGGGCAACACTGACCCTGTTTTTGATCCGCTCACCATTGCGCTGGACCGCGCCACGTACGACGTAATCGGCCACCGCAATACCGATGGGCTCACGATTGTCGAGCTCGAGCGCCGCGGCGACGCCGTCGACGTCGCCGCACCAGAGCGCATCTACCGCAGCATCGAGCGCGTGCGCCGGCAGCGCGACATTCCATCGCTTCTGGACAGCATGGTTCGCGAAGTGCAGCGCGCCACGGGTTTTGACCGGGTGATGGCGTATCGCTTCCACCCCGACGACAGCGGCGAGATCGTGGCCGAACAGCGCCGCGCCGACCTGGACGACTGGGTGGGCCGCCGCTACCCGGCGGGTGACATTCCGGCGCAGGCGCGCCGGCTCTACACGGTGAATACGCTACGCCTGATCGCCGACGCGACGTATCAACCGGTGCGCGTGCTGAGCGCGCCGTCGCCGGATCCGCGCGCGCTGGACATGAGTTTTTCCGTCCTGCGCAGCGTGTCGCCGATCCATCTGGAATACATGGCGAACATGGGCGTGCGCGCCTCGATGAGCCTGTCGCTGGTCATCGGCGGCCGTTTGTGGGGCATGATCGCCTGCCATCACCACACGCCCCGCGCCGTGCCGTACCCGGCGCGCCTCGCATGCGAAGCCATGGCGCAGGTCGTGTCCGCGACCGTGGCCGGCATCGAAGCCAACGAACGTGCAGAGCAGTCCCGCAAGAGCGCCGCGCTGGTCAGCCAGCTTGCCGAGCGCGTGTCGGCGTCGGAAAACGTGCACCTGGCCCTGTCGCGCGGCGACGAAACCCCCGCAGCGCTCGTTCCAAATGACGCCGCGCTTTGCCTCTGGGGCAACAGTGTGACGGTGTTCGGCGGCATCGCGCCGCGCGGCGAGCTGGCCGGCATTCTCCATGCGCTGGACCACAGCGGGCAGCGTGTCGTGCACACCACCAATATTGCGCGTGACTACCCCGAACTGCAGACCGACCTTGTCCCATACGCGGGGCTGCTCGCCTGCAAGTTCGACCCCTTGAACAATGGCTGGCTCATCTGGCTTCGCAAGGAACAGATCGAAACCCTGGTGTGGGGCGGCAAGCCGGAGAAACGGTACGCGGTCGGCGCCCTGGGTCCGCGGCTCACGCCGCGCGGATCGTTCGAGGCCTGGCGCGAGGTCGTGCGCGGCGTCTGCCTGTCCTGGCTACCATCCGAACTGGAGGCCGTGGACAATCTGCGCGACGAGCTGTCCCACATTTCCACCAGCCGCGCCGCCGATGTGGATCGGGCGCGCACCGCCCTGCTGGCCATGCTGGGCCACGACCTGCGCGACCCGCTGCAATCCATCTCCATGGCCGCGACCCTGCTGTCACGCACCGACACTGGCGCACGCATGGGCGAGCGCATCCGTTATTCCAGCGGCCGGATGCAGCGCCTGATATCCCAGGTGCTGGATCTGTCGCGCCTGCAAGGCGGGCTGGGTTTGGGCATCGAGAAACGACTGTGCGACCTGTCGTCCCTGGTGAACGGCCTCATCGAGGAAAAGCGCCAGGCCTATCCCGGGCTGCGCATCGAACCCGACGTGCCGGATGCCCTCACGCTCATGGCCGATACCGATCGCATTGCGCAGGTGGTGACGAACCTGATGAGCAATGCGCGCCAGCACGGCGCGCCCCGTCAGCCCATCCTGGTAAAGGCCGCGCTGGTGGACGACCTCATCTCGTTAAGCGTCATCAACCACGGCGGACCGATAGCCGACGATGTGCTCGCGCATCTGTTCTCGCCCTTCAAGCCGGAATCCGTAGGCCAGTCGCGCAACCGCTCCGGCCTCGGACTCGGCCTGTACATCGCCGAGCAGGTGGTGCGCGACCATGGCGGCCAAATCGCGGTCCAATGCCGCGACGGGCTGGTCATCTTCACGGTCACGCTGCCCCGCGCCATGCCTGAAATCAAACCCTCTTGAATCTTGGAGACATAACTTGAACGAAGTGCGCGCCATGCGCGTCCTGCTGGTGGACGACAACGAAATGGGATCGGAACTGCTGGCCGAGTTCCTGGCGCTATCAAACCTGGAGACGCGGTGCGCCGCCACCGGGGCTGAAGCCCTGGAGCTGGTCAACACGTTTTCGCCGGATGCCGTCCTGCTGGATATCCTGCTGCCCGACATGGACGGCTACGAGCTGGCCAAGCGCCTGCGCGAACGCGCCAACCCGCCGCGCATCTATGCCCTGAGCGGACTGGCGCGGCACGAACGCCGCGATGCCATCAATGGCATCTTCACCGGATGGATCGAAAAGCCCGCCGACCCCGACGCGCTCCTGGCCATTCTGCACGAGGCCGGTTGACGGTTCTTCCATGATGCAATCCGACACCCTTGGCCCCCTGGCCGTGAAGGGAGTGCAGTTCAAGGTGCTCAGCCAGATCTTTCCCGTGCTGCGCCATGAAGTCCTTGGGCCGATGTCCAGCGCCTCGCTCGCGGCCGCCATGCTGCGCCAGGCGCCTGAGGGCGCCAGCGACGAAGCGGTCCACCAGCGCTGTGAGCGGCTCGGCGGCGATCTTGCCGACATGCTCGAAGAAAGTGTGGGCGTGGTGCGCGACCTGGATGGATGGCTGATCGACAGCGGCGCCCGCATTTCGTGCGGCGACCTGCTGCGGGACTGCCGCACGCTGATGTTCTCGCACCTGCTGCTGTCGCGCCACGGCATCCGCTGGCCGGAGCACGTGGCCCCTGCGGACGTGCCGCTGTTCACCACCCGTTATCTGGTGTTGGCGTGGCTGTTGTGCCTGTTGCCGCTAGTGCCCGCGGACGCCCACCTGGAATTGGATGCGTCCGAGCCGGGCGTGTGGCGCGCCCATGTGCCAGAAGGCGAACCGATCTCCGACCGGCCGGCCGCCTTCGAATCGCAAGAGGTCGAGTTGCTTGCGCAGGCGGCCGGTTGGCGCCTCGAACGCCAGGATCGATGCTGGTCGCTGCACCTGCCCGTCCAACCTGTCCCGTCACGAGTCTCATGATCTCTCCCGTCCACCAGGTGCTCCGCGAAGGCACCCGCGAACGTCACGAAACGCTGGACCAGGGCTTGGCGCTCGCCGAAGGCGACATTGACCGCAGCGACTATCTGGCCTATCTGCGCGCGCTTCTGGGATGGCTGCAACCGCTGGAACAGCGGCTCTGGCAACTGGCCTGGCCGGCATCCCTGCGCGCGCAGGAACGCGCGGGAAAGACCGACTGGCTGTACGAAGACCTGAAGGCTGCCGGGGACACCACCCCCGTCGTGTTCTGCGAACAACCGCTTCAAGTGGCGGCGCCCGACGCCTACGCACTGGGCGTCGCCTACGTGGTGGAAGGATCCCAACTGGGCGGCCGGTTCCTGGCCAAAAGGCTGCAGGCGGTAGCGCCCGACCTGCCCCAGCGCTACCTGCGCGGTTATGGGGAACAGGTGGGTCCGTTGTGGAAGGATTTTCTGCTGCACCTGGACAGCCAGGCTGGCGCGCTGGGCCGCGAAGCCCCTGCGTTGCAAGGCGCCCGCGATGCCTTTGACAGCCTGACCGCATGGCTGCGCAGCCGGGGTGCGCTGCGGGCCTGAGCCCGGCAGCGCGCCGAAAGGCCGGCTAGAGCTTTTCGGTTTCGCCCGACTTGGGCTGCCACTTCATCAGGCGCTTCTCGCCCACCCCGACGATGGTGTCCAGGATCAGCGCGAAGGCCGTCAGCACGATGATGCCGGCGAACACGGTGTTCACGTCGAACGTGCCTTCAGCCTGCAGGATCAGGTAGCCCACGCCGCTCGCCGATCCCAGGTACTCACCGACCACCGCCCCCACGAACGCAAGGCCTACCGACGTGTGCAGGCTGGAGAACACCCAGCTCGTGGCCGACGGCAGATACACGTGACGCAGCAACTGGCGTTTGCGCGCGCCCAGCATGCGGGCGTTGTCCAGCAACGTGGGACTGACCTCGCGAACGCCCTGGTAGACGTTGAAGAACACGATGAAGAACACCAGCGTGACCGCCAGCGCCACCTTGGACCAGATGCCCAGGCCGAACCACATGCCAAAGATGGGCGCCAGGATGACGCGCGGCATCGAGTTGGCCGCCTTGATGTAGGGGTCAAGAATCGCGCTGGCGCGCGGCGACAACCCCAGCCACAGGCCGAAGGCCAAGCCGGCAATCGTGCCGATGAAAAATGCCAGCACGGTCTCGGTCAGCGTCACGGCCAGGTGGCCGTATATGTCGGCGTTGGTGACGAACCAGGCCCAGATGCGTCCCCACACCTTCATTGGTTCCCCAAAGAAGAACGCGACCTTGGGGTCGCGCGACGCGAAATGCCAGACAGCCAGGATGATGACGAGCAACAGCAATTGCCAGATGCGCAGGCTGCCGGAACCGGATTTGATCAGTTTGGGCATGGCTCAGGCTCGCTTCTGTTGGGCATAGCCCTTGAGCACTTCCTCGCGCAGCACGCCCCAGATGGCAGCATGCAGCTCGACGAAACGCGGGTCGATGCGCACTTCGGCCACGTCGCGCGGACGCGGCAGATCGATGACAAATTCTCCGATGGGATGGGTGCCGGGTCCGGCCGACAGGACGATGACGCGATCGCTCATGGCAATGGCTTCGTCCAGGTCGTGGGTGATGAACAGCACCGCCTTGCGCTTGGCCATCCACAGGTCCAGGACCTCGTTCTCCATGAGCTGGCGCGTCTGGATGTCCAGCGCGGAGAACGGTTCGTCCATCAGGATGATGTCGGGATCGCGGATCAGCGTCTGCGCGAGCATGGCGCGCTTGCGCATGCCGCCCGACATCTGATGCGGATAGCGGCCTTCGAATCCGCCCAGCCCGACGCGGCGCATCCATTCGCGGCCGCGGTCCAGCGCCTCGGCGCGCGGCACCCCGGCGAACTCCAGGCCGGCAATGACGTTGTCCAGCGCACTGCGCCAGGGCAACAACGCCTCGCCCTGGAACATGTAGCCCGCACGTTCATTGATGCCAGCCAGCGGCTGGCCAAATACCTTCACCTGCCCGGAAGACGGCGCCAGCAGGCCGGCGCTGACGTTGAGCAACGTGGACTTCCCGCAACCGGTCGGGCCCACCACGGACACGAACTCCCCTGGCGCAATGGCCAGGGTCGTGTCGCTGACCGCGGTGTAGCGCTGCGACCGGTCGTCACGCGAGACAAAGGTGCAACTTATGTTTTCCAGCGACAGCGCGGCTTCAGCCATTGGCATACTTCTCGTTGGCGCGGCGCGCGAAATCGTTGGTCCACACTTTCGACGGGTCAACCTTGGCGGCGTCGAAGTCAGCCTGGTAGGCGGCCAGCGCCTTGAGCGCGGTGGCGGCGCCATCTTCTGGAATCATGCCGTCGGGCGACATGCCTTCCATGCTCTTGGCGAGCGCGGCCTTGTACACGGCCGGGTCGCCCAGCAGGTAGGTTTCGGGAACGACCTTGGCGATTTCTTCCGGACCAGCCTTCTGAATCCACTTGTCGGCGCGAACGATCGCGTTTGCCAGCGCCTGCGTCGTGTTGGGATTGGCGTCGATGAAGGCCTGCGGCGCGTACAGGCAGCCGGCCGGCATGTTGCCGCCAAAGATTTCCTTGGTGTCCTTGAGCGTGCGGGTGTCGACGATGATCTGGATCTCGCCGGGCAATTCAAGCATCGAGACCACCGGGTCGGTATTGGAGATGGCGTCGATCTGGCCGCTGCGCACGGCAGTCACCGCGCCGGCGCCAGCGCCCACACCGATGAAGGAAACGTCGGAGGCCTTCAGGCCGTGCTTGGCAAGGAAGAAGCTGACCACCATGTTGGTGGAGGAGCCCGGCGCGGTCACGCCGATCTTCTTGCCCTTCAGGTCGGCCGGGCCTTTGTAGCCGGGCACATTCTTCTTGGAGACACCCACGCCGATCATGGGCGCGCGGCCCTGCAGCACGAAGGCGCGATAGGCCTGCCCCTTGGAGTGCATGGACAGCGTGTGCTCGAAGGCGCCGGAGACCACGTCCGCGCTGCCGCCCACCACGGCCTGCAGGGCCTTGGAGCCGCCGGCGAAGTCGGCGATGCTGACGTCCAGCCCTTCATCCTTGAAGTAGCCGCGCACTTCGGCGATCGTCAGCGGGAGGTAATAGATCAGCGGCTTGCCGCCGACTGCGATCTGAACCTTGGTCTTTTCAAGCTTCTGCGCGCGCACGATGGCAGGGGCCATGCCCATGACGCCGGCAGCGCCAGCCATCTTGAGCAGTTCACGGCGGGTGACTGTCATTGCTTTGTCTCCTGGTTGTCGGATTTACCGATAGCGCCGGTCTTCGCCAGCTCGTCGATAGCCGCTGAATCATACCCCAGCGATTTCAGGACTTCCTCGGTATGTTCCCCTAATTTCGGGCCCACCCAGCGCGTCTGGCCGGGGGTCTCGGACAGCTTGGGCACCACGCCGGGCAGCTTGACGGGGCTGCCGTCGGCAAGGTGGTGCTGCTCGATCATCCGGCGCGCAAGGAACTGCGGATCGTTAAACATGTCGGCCACGCTGTAGATCTTGCCCACCGGCACGTCGGCGCGTTTGAGGGTCTCGAGCGCCGCGTCGATGCCGCGTCCGCCGCACCATTGCTGGATTGCGCCGTCGATCTCTTCGACGCGCCGCGCGCGGCCATCGTTGCGCACCAGGTCCGGGTCCTCGGCGAGGTCGTCGCGGCCGATTGCCCGCATCAAGCGATGAAAGATCGCGTCGCCGTTGCCGGCGATGACGACGTTCTGGCCGTCGCGCGTGGTGTAGGTGTTGGACGGCACGATGCCGGGCAGCGCACCGCCCGTGCGCTCGCGCACCACGCCGGCCACGTCGTATTCGGGAACCAGGCTTTCCATCATGTTGAACACGGCTTCGTACAGCGCCACGTCCACCATCTGCCCCTGCCCGGCCCGGCATTCATCGCCCGTCTGGCCGTTCCAGCGGCCACCGGTGGCGTCGCGATGGCGCAGCGCCATCATCGCGCCAATCACGCCATGCAGCGCCGCGATGGAATCGCCGATGGAGATACCGACTCGCAGCGGCGGGCGATCGGGGTGACCGGACACGTAGCGCAGGCCGCCCATGGATTCGCCGATGGCGCCAAAGCCGGGCTGGTCTTTCATGGGGCCTGTCTGCCCATAGCCGGACAGGCGGACCATGATGAGTGCGGGGTTGATGGCTCGAAGCTGCTCATAGCCCAAGCCCCACTTTTCCAGGACGCCCGGCCGGTAATTCTCGACCACCACATCGGCGTCCAACGCCAGCTTGCGGGCGATCTCCTGGGCGCGCGGATCCTTCAGGTTGAGCGCGATGGACTGCTTGTTGCGAGCCTGCACCGTCCACCACAGGGAATTGCCCTCGTGCAGATGGCGCCAACTGCGGATGGGATCGCCGCCGCCCGTGCCGTCAGGGCCGTGCGGGGTTTCCACTTTGATGACGTCGGCGCCAAATTCGCCGAAGATGCGCGCGGCGAATGGGCCGGCGATGAGCGTGCCGAGTTCCAGGACCTTGAGTCCGGTCAGCGCTGACATGGTATGTCTACCTCACATTGGTTGCCCTGCCGATACGTTGCCGGCGGGCGTTCTGGTGCCGCGAGCGTCAGGTGGTCTTGCGCTCCATCAATGCCCAGGCAATGGTGCCGGCGTCGACGTATTCAAGCTCGCTGCCGGCCGGCACGCCGCGCGCCAGGCGCGTGACGCGCAGGCCGCGCTCGCCCAGGGCCTCGCCCAGGAAATGCGCCGTGGTCTCACCTTCGGCGGTGAAGTTGGTGGCCAGGATGACTTCCTGGACCACGCCGTCGGTGGCGCGCTTGATCACGCGGTCGAAATCCAGCTCGCGCGGGCCGATGCCTTCAAGCGGCGCCACCCGGCCCATGAGCACGTAGTACAGGCCGCGGTAGCCGTGGCTGGACTCGATCATGTTCTGGTCGGCCGGCGTTTCCACGATGCACAGCAACGAGGGATCACGCTTGGCGTTGGAGCAGGTGGCGCAGACCTCGTCTTCGGAAAAACTGTTGCAGCGCGCACAGTGCTTCAGATCCCGCACCGCGCCGGCGAGCGCACGCCCCAGCATGTCCGCACCTTGCGGGTCATGCTGCAGCAGGTGATAGGCCATGCGTCTGGCTGATCGCACGCCCACGCCAGGCAGCCGCCGCAAGGCTTCGATCAGCGTGACGAGGGGCTCGGGTTCAGGCAGTAAGGGATCCATTGCAGCCTACGGCGCCGGCAATCAGAACGGCAGCTTCATGCCCGGGGGCAGCGGCATGCCGGCGGTCACGGACGCCATCTTTTCCTGGGAGGTGGCTTCGGCCTTGCGCAGCGCGTCATTGAACGCGGCGGCGACCAGGTCTTCCAGCATGTCCTTGTCGTCAGCCAACAGAGAGGGGTCGATTTCGACGCGCTTGACGTCGTGGCGGCAGGTCATGGTGACCTTCACCAGGCCGCCGCCCGAAGCGCCTTCCACCTGAATGTCGGCCAGCGCGTCCTGCGCCTTCTTCATGTTTTCCTGCATCTGCTGCGCTTGGCGCATCAGGCCGGCGAGTTGTCCTTTCATCATGATGGGAGCTTCCTTGAACGAGGGGAATGAGGGTTGGCCGCCGCCTCAGGCGGCGGCCGATGAATCAACGTGGCGGATCGAGCCAGGCACGACATGGCCGCCGAAGTCCGCCAACAACGCTTGCACAAAGGGATCGTCGGCCACGGCGTTTTCCGCCGCCAACTGACGCGCCGCGCTCTCGGCCTGGGCCACGGCGTAGGCCGTGGCATCGCCGGTAACGCCGACCTGCACGTCCAGGCGAATGCCCTGCCCGAAATGTTCGCACAGGACAGTTTGCAGCCGCACGCGGCTTTCGCTTTCGGCCAGTGTCTTGACGGCCACGCGCAGAACGATGGCATCGCCTTGCACGCCTGCCCACTCGCTTTGCCGTGCCAGTTCGGAGGCCAGGCCGGTCACGGGCAGGCGCGCGGCCAGCTCGGGCCAGGACGCCGAGTCCATATCCCCTAGGCGGGCGCGCGACTGCCGCTTGCGCGCCGGCGCGGGCGCGTCGCGACGGGCCGCGGGCGCAGCCGGTGCGGGCGAAGGCGACGTGGCCAGCGTTTCGAAGTCGTCGTCCGGATCGGACGTGAAGCCGCTGTCGGGTACGAACCCGCCTTCGGCTTCAAAGGGAATTTCTTCGTCGACCCACGAAGGGGGACCGTCGCTGCCGTCCATCGGGGGGG
>DALZRX010000070.1:0-12534 GCA_032015805.1 Achromobacter sp. | reverse complement strand
CCCGCCACGACGCCGCCATGGCGGCCAACCCATCGGCCAGCGTGCTGCCGCCCCTTCTGCGCCGCTGGAATTGCGTGCTGCAGGCCGGCGACGACGCGGCCTCGCCCCTGTATCGCCACAAGACGGCCGTCGCGCTGGCCGTCCTGCTGCATAAGTACGGCATCGCCGACGCCAGCATCGCGGACCGCGCGGACGCCGCCATCGACGCCCTGAACGAGGCCGTCGCCCTGAGCGATGACTTCCACCGCAAGACCGCCGCCATCAAGACCGCCTTCCTGCGCACGCCGCCCGCGCCGCTTAAACGCGCGCCCGGCCTGCCCGACAGCCTGACGTTCTACCGCGCCGGCGACGTGGTGTCGTACCAGCTCGACGGCCGCCATTACGCGGCCTATGTCCATCGCTGCGCGCAGACCAATCAGAGTCCGGTCATCGAGTTCTACGACGCGGCCTTCGATCAGGTGCCGGGCATTGACGACCTGCAGGGCAAGCCCGCCCGCGGCCGCCGCTACGACGACGGCAATGCGAGGGTCGAATTGCTGTCCGTCGCCGGCATGAAGTTCATGCCGGACCCGGCCGGCCAGTTCGTACTCATCAAGGCATGCGTCGAGACGCCGCCCGACCAAAGCCATTTGGGCCGGCCGGTCGGCCTGTATGGCGTGTCGGACGTTTTCGAATTGCAGGAAAGCGTGGACGCGATGTTCGGGCGCGACTGGACGCGCGCCGCGTCACGCCAGGAATGATGCCACTTCCGCCGGCGTCAGATAGCGCTTGAACGTCATCGACGGCTGCTGGGCGGCGTGGATGGCGCCGTTGAATCCCGACCAGTTGCGTTGGGTTCCCGCATCCGTTTCCAGCGCGATCAGCACGCGCTTGCCGTGTCTGGACGGATTTTCTCGCAGCGCGGCCTCGCCCCACGCCCACCGCATCATGTTCTTCAGTTCGCCACCGGCATAGGCGCCGGCCTGCAACCACTGAAAATCGGCGGTGTCGCCGTCCATGTCCGGCGTGCGCGGGGCAATGTCGCGCCGCACGCGCAGCGCGTGCGCGTGTTCGCCGATGAGGATCTGCAGCAGCGTGAAGGCATGGAAGGTATTGTTGATCGCCTGGGCATCGGCGATGAATCCGGTACCGGACGCGGGCAGGACGACCACCACTTCGTCTTCGTAGCTGATGCGCGACGCCAGCCACAGGAAGTGCAACTGGTCGAACGGCAGGCTGTCATTGAGCGTGGTCATGGCGTGCAACATGCCCATCAGCGCGGCATCGGCGATGAACGCGTCGTGATGGGCGCGGTGACGCAGAATCATGGTCATCATGGGCAGTACCAGCACGTCCACCGCGGCACGCAAGGCTTCCACTTTCCAAAACTCGTCTTGCGGCACCTCGGCCAACCTGGCCTGCGCGTCCGCCCAGGCCTGGCGATCCGCCGCTTCGACCTCCTCATCGTCCTCTTCCACCTCCTGGGCGCAGAAGAGTTGCAAGCGCTGCAGCCATTCACGCAACAGCGCGTGCAGCGTGGGAAAGAGAACGGCGGGGTCGGCGCCGGCTTCCACCAGCGAGCCGCACATCAAGGCCACGGCCGAGGCTCGGGACGGATGCAGTTGCGGCAGCAGGTCAGCGCAGGCCCGCATGGCAGTCCCGGTGTGTGCGGGGTCGCGTGCATGGACCAGGAACCTGCCGACCTCGGGGCGCTTGAAGAACCGCTCCAGCGTATCCACATCCTCGGCGGCGTGGAGCGGAAGGGTCAGGGTGCGTGCGAGGTCGGCGATCGGCATGGATGAAGGCTTTGTAGGCAGGCGGCAGCGGGATGCACACCGCCGCATTTGAAGGCGCCCGAGTTTACCGGCCAGCCAGCCATGTCGTGACGAAAAATTTCACCGCAGGCGCGGGACTTCTGCGCGCTCGAGTCGACCGGCCTTGCTTCCCCCAGAGAAAGGGCCTTCGGCTGGCGTTACAAGTCCTGTCAGAATTAGTCAAATAAAACAGTTCTCCCCGGGCTTCTGATTTAGTTGTAGTCGTTGCATGGTGTTGCGTTTGGCGCGGCTTCCTGCGTTGGGCGTACCGCCGGCATAGAAAAGATCAATAACCCGGAGGAGAAGTCTATGCGTACGTTCAAGCGCAGGGCCGCCGCATTTCTGGCAAGCGGCCTGATCGCGGTGCTGGCGGGCTGCGCCTCGCCAGGCGGCAAGAAGGACACGATCGCCATGGCGGGGCTGTCGCAGCCCGTGGAAATCGTCAGGGACAAGCATGGCGTGTCCCACATCTACGCCAAGAACCAGGCGGACCTGTTCTTTGCCCAGGGATTTTCGGCCGCACGCGACCGTCTGTGGCAACTGGACCTGTGGCGCCGCCAGGGCGAGGGCAAGATGGCCGAACAGTTCGGCCCGCGCTTCGTCGAGCAGGACCGCGCCGCGCGCCTGTTCCTGTACCGGGGCGACATGCAGGCGGAATTTGCCAGCTACCACCCCGAAGGCCAGGCCATCCTCACCGCGTTCGCCAACGGCATCAACGCCTACGTGAACTGGGTCAAGGCCAATCCCGACCAGATGCCACCCGAGTTCAAGCTGACCGGCACCGAGCCGGGCTACTGGAGTCCGGAGACCTCGCTGATCCGCATCTACGGCCTGACGCGCAACGTCAGCGAAGAAGTGCGGATGTCCGAACAGATCACCGCGCTGGGCCTGAACACCGTGCAGGGGCTGAGCACGTTCGAGCCGCCCCTGGCGTTGCAGGTGCCGGCCGGACTGGATGTGCGCCAGATCAACAAGTCCGTGCTCGCCACCTACCGGCTGGCACGTGACGGCCAGAAGTTCGAGGCAGGCGACTTCCCGCGCAGCCCCCTGGCCGCCGACGAGCGCGCCAAGCTGGCCAGTGCGCTCTCCGAGGGCAGGCTCGCGTCGCTCGATCCCGCCTTCGACCCGCTGGCGCCGCGTTATGAAAGCAACAACTGGACGCTGAGCGGCGAACGTACCGCAACGGGCAAGCCCATCCTGGCAGGCGACCCGCACCGTTCCATCACCATGCCGTCGCTGCGCTACATGGTCCACCTGAACGCGCCGGGCTGGAACGTGATCGGCGCCGGCGAGCCGTCGCTGCCCGGCGTATCGATGGGGCACAACGATCGCATCGCGTTCGGCCTGACCATCTTCGCGTTCGGCGACGAGGAAGACCTCTACGTCTACGACACCAACCCCGCAAACCCCGGCGAATACCGCTACCAGGGCCGCTGGGAAAAGATGCGCCAGGTCGATGAATCGATCCCCGTGCGCGGCGCCTCGCCCGCCGTGCGCAGCCTGAAGTTCACGCGGCACGGACCCGTCATCCATGAAGATCCCGTGCGCCGCAAGGCCTACGCCCTGCGCGCCGCCTATCTGGAATTCCCAGGCACGGCGGCCTACCTTGCCAGCCTGCGCCTGAACCAGGCCCAGAACTGGAACGAGTTCGTGGCAGGCATGGAAAAGCACTACACCCCCAGCGAGAACATGGTGTACGCCGACATCGACGGCAACATCGGCTGGTTCGGCGGCAGCATCGCGCCGATCCGTCCGCGCAACGACTGGTCCGGCATGCTGCCCGTGCCCGGCAATGGCGACTTCGAATGGCGCGGCGTGCTGCCCGGCAGCTCCCTGCCCCGCGCCTTCAACCCGCCCGAAGGCTATATCGCCACCGCCAACGAGTTCAACCTGCCTGCCAACTATCCGTACAAGGACATGTCGGCGCGCACCTGGGCCGAACCGTTCCGGATTCAGCGCATCCGCGAGGTGGTGGCCGAGGGCCGTGGCCTGACCGTGCAGCAGTCGCAAGACCTGCAGTTCGACAACCTGTCGATCCCTGCCCGCACGCTGGGCGGGTATGCCAAGTCCCTGAACTCGGCGGACGCAAATGTCGGCGCGGCCCTGAGTCTGTTGAAGGACTGGGATTACCGCATGGACACCGACTCGCGGGCCGCAACGGTCTACGCCTTCTGGCTGCCCGAAGTCGTCAAGCGCGTGACCGATCTGTATGTGCCGGCAAACGGGCGCGCGGCGTTCGGCGAGCTGTCCACGCGCAAGACCCTGGAAAAGCTGGCCACGCCCGACGCGGCCTTCGGTCCTCGGCCTGAACAGGGCCGCGACGCCCTGCTGCTGCAGGCGTTGGCCGATGGCCTGCAACAGCTCACTGCGAAGATGGGGCCGGACTCGAAGCAGTGGCAGTGGGGCAAGCTGCACCACATCCAGTTCGATCACAGCCTGGCCGCCCTGCTGCCTCCGGACACCGCCAAGGCGTGGGGCACACCGCGCTATCCGGTGGGCGGGGACAACGACACGGTGCATCGCGCGACGTTCCGCAAGAGCGATTTCCGCCAGACCAGCGGCGCGTCGTACCGCCAGGTGATCGACGTGTCCGACTGGGACAACTCGCGCGTGCAGAACGTCCCGGGCCAGTCTGCTGACCCGCGTAGCCCGCACTACCAGGACCTGTTGAAGGGCTGGGCGACGGGCGAGTACTTCCCCATGGCGTTCAGCCGGGCGAAGGTGGACAGCCAGCGTTCGGATACGCTCACGCTCAAGCCCCCCGGCAACTGACCTGAGTTCCGGCGAAAAGACAGGCCGGGCTGCGATTTCCTGCAACGGAAGCCGTAGCCCGGCCTTTTTGGTTTCGATCGGCGCCGCTGGTCCCCAAGCTCAACCCGGGACGGCCGCCTTGATGTTTGTCATTTCGCTGGCCTTGCCGCAGGCGGAAAATGCCGTCATGACCCTCTATCCCGTGCTGCTCATCCTGCACCTGCTTGCCGCCTTTCTGTTCGTCGGCACAGTCACATTCGAGGTGCTGTTCCTTGAACCCGTCCATCGGCGCCTGCCGCCCGACGTGCGCAAGGCACTGGGCGGCCAGCTTGGTCCCCGCGTGCGTTCGGTCGTGCCATGGTCGGTGCTGGTGCTGTACCTGGCGGGGCTGGGGCTGGCCTGGCAACACCGCGGCGCGCTGTCCGCGCCGCTGGCCTCGTCATTCGGCCTGCTGCTCACGATCAAGATCGCCCTGGCCGTCAGTGTGCTGGTTCACGTGGCGACCGCACTGGTGCTGGCCCGCCGGCGCCGGCTCACCGGCGCGCTGCAAGGCCGTCTGCACCTGAGCGTGTTCTGCCACATGCTCGCCATCGTCGTGCTGGCCAAGGCGATGTTCTACGTCACCTGGTGACGGTTACTTGCCCTTGCCCGAGGCGTCCTGCTCCACCACCATGTCCAGCACATAGACCTTCGACGGTGCATCGGCGGGCGGATTCTTCCAGTCGTAGCGCTTGACGCGCAGCACGGTGCGCACGCCGTCCTGGTGCTCGAACCCCTCGATGGACTGGTACAGCGGCTGCCACTTGTCCTGCGTCGGCAACGCAATGCCCGCGTCATTGAACTTGCGCTCGCGCACCATCAGGCATTGATAATGCGGAATCATCGGATGGCTGCACTCGGCGCGCTTGGCGGCCACTTCCAGGAACATGATCTGGCCCGTGCTGCCGTACAACGTTTCCGGCGTGGGCTCGCCGATGAAGGTCAAGACGCTGCCATCCTGCGCCACGAGCTCCAAGGCGGGCTCGGCCTTGTCGCCCGCAAGCGTCGCCCGCAGCTCGCCCTTCAGGCGCTGTGCGATCTCGGCGTCCAACTGCATCAGGCTTTGTTCGCACGCCTTCATGGTCGACGCCAGGTTCGCGATGGTGACGACGCCATTCTTGTACGTGTACCCGCCGAACTGCGCATTGCAGCCGCCACGGATGTTTACGCCGTCGTCCTTGAAGGTGAGGCGCACCTGATGCTCGACACCCTTCTGCAGCGCCGCGATGGCCTTGCCGGCGCCGTCGGTCGCGGCGGTCAGGCGCCAGTGGTAGGCGCTCAGGCTGGCTTGGGTAGCGGTCGACGTGGTGGCGGTATCAGGCATGGCGGACGATCCTTCGCGGGGAGAGGTCACGGGCGCGCAGGCAGAGAGCAGCGCCGCGCAAACGGATGCAAGAAGGAGGGTTTTTTTCATGATTGGTTCCTGTCAGCCGCGTGGCCCTGATGAAAAGCGGCATTCTACGTCCGTGGCGTGGACGAACTTGACGATGCGGAACCCATACCGTTTCCAAATCTTGCGATACGCGCCGCCGCTGGACGCGCGCCATTACAGTCTGACACCTTCGTCCTCAGCCGCCAGCGCCCTCCCCGACGCCTGCTCGCGTTATTTGCCCGCTGGGTACGCCGGATCCGCCAGGCAAGCTTGCGCCCACGCGTAGTCGTCCGTGTCGAAGACCTCGCCGTCGATCTTCGGCAGCGGTTTGTCGGAATACACGTGCTCAGGTTGCGCCGGCGAGCGGTTCCACCGCGCCTTGCCATCGCTGTCGGAGCACGCTTCGTCTGAATTGCTGAAGGAGCACGCTGCAACGACCTTGGGTTTGCCTTGCACCACGTCGGCCACGTAGCGCTTCGTGTAGACGCCGCCGGTGGCCCAGTACTCATCAATCGAGCAGACGCGGCCATTGTTCTGGTAGTGGCGGGTCGCGAAGCAGGCGTAGTTGTTGTAGTCGGGCGGCAACACGTCGCAGGACGTCGCGAAGCCGGCGAACGGTCCGCCGGTGAACTGTGCCCGGAATTCTCTCTGTTCCAGGGCCCGGGCGATGAGGGCCGGGGTATCAGCGCCCTTTGCCTTTTCCTTGAACGCCGCGCTGCGCGCCTGGATCAGGCCGCGCGCGGCCTGCGCGGGCGTCTTCCCCTCCGGCAGGATGTCGGGCGATTCGATCAATGTTTCCAGCGCCTTGTCGCGCGCCGCCAGCCAGCGCTTCTGGCCGTCAACCAGCATGGCCTTGATCTCGGCATCGGGCGCTGCTTTCAGCAATGCGCTGTAGGCGCGATTCAATTCGGCATCGGCGGACACCGCGCCCCGATCGGCGCAGATCAGCTTTTCGACACCGGTGGCGGCCTTCTTGCAATCGATCGCCAGCGCGGGCGCGGACAACGCAAACAGGCCAGCCAGGGACAGCAACCGTAGTGCGGGAATTCCAGGTTTCATCTGATTCTTCTTGGGTTCGATGGCGGTTCAGCACGCAATTCTGGCACGAACCCGCCCGTCCCAAAAAGGGAAAGGCCGCCGATCACCCTCCCCCAGGGCGATCGGCGGCGCCGTTTCTACGCGCTACAAGGCCGAGGCCATGGCCAGGCACTCTGCATAGTGCGGTATCGACAGGCGTTCGATGACGGCCTGCTGCTGCGCGCCGAACACATCGCGCTCGTCGGGCGAGGCCGAGATGTTCGGGCGGTCGATCGTCAGCTTGATCGCGTTGCAGCTATCCACGAAGAACGTGCCTACCACCCGCTCGGCCGCCACCCCAAGCACCCGCGCCACGTTGGCCGGGCAGAACACGTTCGAGCGCAACGCGGCCTCGTAGTCGGCGGCGGAGTTGAACACGATGTCGAACGTGAGCCGGTTGATGCCGGCGTCCTTGCTGCGGACCACCACGGCCATGTCGAGCAGAGGCTGTTCGCGTTGGGGCGTTCCCGCGGGCGGCGCATCGGCGATCAGGGACAACGTGCGATCGTCCAGGTTGCCCTCGTAGCTAGTCGTGCCGATGTCGTAATACCGGGGCCGGTCGGATCCGCTTTCCGTCCACGTCGCCCCATTGGCGCGGAAGTAGGTGATGGGGAACATCCGGTTCTTGATGATGTCCTCGTTCTGCAGCAGGTGGTAAAGCGTCCATTCGTAGGCGTCGCCCGCGTCCATGTTCAGGCGCGAACCCTCGCGGGCGGTGGCCAGCGTCAGCAGCCGCTCCAGATCCGCCTGGTGGCGGGCGGCAAGCTGTTTGGGGTCGCGGTGGATGGTGCGCACGAGCGCCACGGGCCGGCTGGCATTGGCCTCATGGATCTGCCACGTCGCAGCCTGCAAGGCGTCCGGAAACTCCGCCTGCACGAGCTTGATCACCGCCTCCTTGATCATCGGGTAATTGGCCTGGAACACCGGGTCCCGCGTGCCGCTGGGCACGACAGCGCCGTACTGCCCGTCCTCGCGCCGAAAGCTCACCAGGTTGGGCGACAGCGGATAGGCAATGTTGCCGGCGGTGGCCTTGCGTCCGACGTAGCCGTAGTGGATGAGGTAATGGGTCAGCAGGCTGGCCAGCGTTTCGGCCGCCTCGGGCGTTGCGGCGCACGTCTCGACGATCAGGCCCAGTTCCTGCTCCCCGTCGCCCAGCGGCGCGGTCTGGACGCCGTTGCGGCCATAGACCAGCACGTCGGCCGGCACGCGGGGCAGGTCCGCGGGGTCCAGATGGACCAGCGACACCTTGCGCTTGCCCAGCAGCCGCGCGCCCTCCAGCTTGATGCTCCACGGCCAGGGCTTGCCGGCATGCACGAACTGGCTGTTGCGGATGCCTGCCGTGCGGGCATCGCGCGCGAAGAATTCCGTGTGCTCCATCGCCAGGATGCCTTCGGGATAGAACTGCAACTGGGGATGGCTTTCCTCGTAGAGCGAGTGCGCCGCAATCGAGTAAGGCGTGCAGCGCCGCCCCGCGTCTGGCGCCACGAACAGCGCCGTGCCGTCGTCGTAGATTTCCGCGACCAGGCAGTCCGACGGCGAGCCCGGGTCGCAGGCCAACGCGCCGCATTCCAGCACATGGCCCACGTGATAGGCGAGGCCCGGATCGATGCCACGCCGGATCATGTCGGACGCGAACAGGGCAATGTCGCACGACCGGCCTGCCAGCACATACTTCGCGCCGCCTTCCAGCGCCGTGATGAGGGGATGCACCCCCATCTGGCCCACGATGATGCTCTCTTCGAGCGCCGCGGCATCCAGCTCGGGGCCGGCGCCCGTGGGCCGCAGCGCGCCTGCCCGGAATTCCCGGATCACGCTGGCCGGATCGAGCTCGGACCGGATGACCGCCACGGCGCGGTCCTTGACGCCCAGCTCGTCGAAGACTTCCTTGGCGACGTCGATCATCCAGTCCAGGTTGCGGTTGCCCCCTGCCATGCCGCAGCTTCCCAGAATGACCGGTCCGTCGATGCGCTCGCCCGCTTCGACCATGTGGCGAAAGTCCGCCTTCACGGCTTCACGTTCGAAATATTCAGTGCCTGTGCCCAGGAAATAGGGGCCGGCGTCCATCGAACCCGCATCCGAAATCACGGCGTCAATATGCCCTTCCAGCGCCTTCTGCAGCGACTCCTTGGGAAATCCATATCCCAGCGCGCCGCACGCGGACACCACGCGATAAACCAGCTTGGCCATCATCACTCTCCAGATCGTGCAGGTCGCAGACATTGCGGTTGCTGCATGGGAGTGAAGATTGCGCCTGCCGGACTGGCAGGAAAAATACTATGTTGATATGCGGGTATCGGCCGCGGATATGGCCTTTCGGCGTCCTGTCAGGAAGCCAGCGGCTCCGCGCCGGCCAGTCCCTTTTCCTGCACATGCTGCATTACGAATTCACTAAGCAGCGTGCGCACGGCCTCGGCGGGCGGGGCCAAGGGCACGTCACTGGACGCGATCACCGCCGCAGTCAGATAGACGGGCGGCTCGATCAGCACTGCCGACACCATGGCGTGGCCCGGCAGGCCCGAAAAATCACCCAGCGGCAGGATGGTGTTGCCGATGCCCGCCTGCACCGCAGACAGCATGCCGGAGAAAACATCGGTCTCCGCCACCACCTGCGGCACGATGCCGGCCTCGGCAAACAGCCGGTCCAGCACATTGCGCGTCAGGTTGGGATGCGCGGGCAGGATGAGCGGCATGTCCGCCAACTGTTCGAATCGCAAGGTGGACGGCCGACGCCCCGGCTTGCGCGGGCTGACGACGAAAAGGCGCTGGCGAAACAGCGGTCTGCGCGCAAACCCCGTGGTGGGCTCGTCCTCAAACACCAGCGCCAGGTCGAGAGAGCTGTCGCGGATGCGGGCGCCCAACTGGCCGCTGGCGTCGCTGCTGAAGCGCAGGCTGATCTTTGGTAGCGCCGCCCGGCACTTTTCCATCAGTTCGCCCGCCAGGAAGGACGCGAGCGTGGACGACATCCCGATGCGCACGACGCCCTGGATGTCGCCGCCCAGCGACCGCACGATCTGGGGGATTCGCTCCATGCGGCTGAGAATGGAAGCCGCTTCCGTGTAGAGCGCGGCACCCGCCGCCGTCGGGCGCGCGCCGCGCGCGCTCCGGTGCAGCAATACCACGCCCAATTCTTCTTCCAGCGCGGCGATCTGCTGGCTGAGCGCCGGCTGCGCCACGGGAATGAGCGCCGCCGCGCGCGAGAAACTGCCCGCTTCAACGATCTTCACGAAGTACCGGAGGTGGCGTAGCTGCACGGAAGGGCTCCGGTCAGAACGTCACCTTGACCGACGGCGCGCTGCGCCGGGCTTCGCCATGGAACACGGCTTCGATATTGTTGCCGTCCGGATCCAGCACGAACGCACCGTAATAGCCGGGGTGGTAATCACGGAATCCGGGCGCGCCGTTGTCCTTGCCGCCGTGAGCCAGCGCCGCCTTGTGGAACGCGTCGACCATCGCCTGGTCGCGCGCCTGGAACGCAAGATGATGGCGTCCGGTCAACTGGCCCAGCGCGGCGCGGCTGTCGGCGGACGAGACGAAGAGTTCATCGGCCCAAAAGTAGTCATCGGCCGTGCCGCCCATCGGCACTTCGAGGGCGTCGAATACTGCCTGGTAAAACCGCTGGCTGGCCGGCAGGTCGCGTACGACAAGCTGGATATGGTCGATCAGACGGCCGCGATGGAGCTCATTGGTCTGCATGACGTTCCTTCCTGGTGAGAAGTTCGGTTGACTATAGCGCCAACCGCCACGCGCGATGCAGGGGGTCGATCAAACGGATACCACCCGAACGCACCCGGACTCCGGCCCCAAAATGCCAAGCCCGCATTCCTCTTTCGAGCAATGCGGGCCTGATGACCGCGGTCATGCGGGGCGCGCGTGGCGCCCCGGCCAATCAGCCAAACACGCGGAAGCGCTCGGCGTCATCCATGAAGGGCTTGTCGCCGAAGCCGGCTTCGTTCGAGCCGAAGGGCATCTGCGCGCGCAGCTTCCAATAGGCCGGAACGTTCCATTCGCGCGCCACGGCGGCGTCGATCAGCGGGTTGTAGTGCTGCAGGCTGGCGCCGACGCCAGCGTTGGCCAGCGCGGTCCACACGGAAAGCTGGGCCATGCCGCCCGCTTGTTCCGACCAGACCGGGAAGTTGTCGGCGTACAGCGCAAACTTTTCCTGGAGGCTGCGCACCACGTCGTGGTCTTCGAAGAACAGGATCGTGCCCACGCCGGCGGCAAAGCTCTTGAGCTTGGCTTCGGTCTTGTCGAAACCTTCGGCGGGCGCGACCTTGCGCACTTCTTCCGTCGTCAGGTTCCAGAGCTTTTCGCTTTCGGCGCCGAACAGGATCACGGCGCGCGAGCTTTGCGAATTGAAGGACGAGGGGCTGTGCTTGATCGCGTCCTGGATCAAGGTGATCAGTTCTTCCTTGGAGGCCGACAGGTTGCGGCCCAGCGAATACTGCGTGCGGCGCTTCTTGAGTGCGTCGAGATATGCGTTGCTCATGAGTTTTGACCTTTCGACCAGTAGATAGAGGAGACGATGGAAGGCATTCTACCGGCTCGCCCATGACGCGAATACCCGTTCAGCCGTACCTCGGCTGGAACAAACTGTTCCATTGGTGATGTCAAAGCTGGAAAAGTGCGCGTCCGCGCGACGAATATGCCGCCTTTAACTAGCGCGGCGTCGTCATAAATCCATGTCGAGCACGCGCGTCACCGTATCGCAGGACGTGCACTTGCCCGCGATGATCAGGTTGCTGAAGAAGTTCTGCACGGTGTCGGGGTCTTCTTCCCAGAGCTCGTCCGTGCCGTAGTAATCGAACTGGGCAAAGACGGTAAAGCGATTCCCCTGGCATGCGGGGCAGGCGTAGGCCTGCGGCGCGCCCTCGCCCCGGATCTTGGCCGAGCAGTCCAGCTCGCCGTGATAGCCGTGGATGTCGCTGTCGAACACCACGACGCCCTCGGCCGCGCCGTCCCACTTCACGGTCAGCGGCGACACGAATTCGTAATCCTGGACCTGCTCGTTGTAATCGCGCAGGTCGAATCCGAGGATTTCCCCAGCCTGCGCACCATCGGTTCCCAGCAGGCGGAACGCGACGCCCACGTCGCCGCGCCCCTCCACGAGCAGCGGCGCGGGCGCCGTGCGCACGCCGTCCAGGCAACGGGGCGGATGGGACAGGACGTGATCGAAAGTGGGATCGGACATGCAGCGGGTCTCCTGTGAAGCGCGAAGATTGACGAGCGCGTGACTATAGACAATCAGCGCCGCCGCTGCATGGCGAACCCCCCCAATTCGTCAGTCGGCGCGAAAACCCGTCGCCTTGACCACCTCGGTCCAGCGCTTGGATTCCGCGGTCAACAAGGCCTGCAGCGTCTGCCGATCCGAACCCACGACGACGAAGCCCGCATCGCCCAACGTTTTCACGGCGGCCGGCTGGCGCAGTGCCGCCGCGCTGTCGGCCTGCAAGCGGGTCAGCACCGCGTCCGGCGTACCGGCCGGCGCGAACAGCGCGAACCAGG
>DALZRX010000069.1:0-12573 GCA_032015805.1 Achromobacter sp. | reverse complement strand
TTGCGCGGCCTGGGTCGAAACCTTCCTCGCCTGCGCCCATCTGGGCGCGCTGGTGCTGGCCGTCAACACGCGTTTCCGCGCGCTTGAGGTGGCCGACATCCTGGGGCGCGGCCGCGCCGACTGGCTGGTGTATTGGCCGGAATTCAAGGGCATCGACTTTCAGGGCATCCTGGATGGCGTGGCGCCCGCGAATCTGGAGAGGCTGCAAGGCGCGGTCGCGCTTTCAGGCGCGGACGAACTTCCCCCCGACGCCGTCCACGGCAAGCCGGTGCACCGTTATGACGGCCTGCTGGCCTGCGCTGACCCGGCGCCCGCTGCGCAGACCAACGCCGGCGTGCTGTGCTTCACCACGTCCGGCACCACGTCCAAGCCGAAGTTCGTCCTGCACGATCAAGAGACCCTGCTGCGGCACGGCGCGATGGTGGCGCACGCGTTCGGCTACGACGACCGGGCCTGCGTGCTCGCCAGTGCACCGTTCTGCGGCGCCTTCGGTTTTGCGACGCTGGCCGGCGGCCTCGTGCACGGTGCGCCCGTCGTCTGCGCGCCCGTGTTCGACGCCGCGCAATCGGCCCAGGCCGTCGCCCGGCACGCTGTCACCCACACCTACGCCAACAACGAAGCTTTGGTCGGCATGATGCAGGCTGCCGCGCCCGGCACGTTCTCGTCCGTGCAGTTGTTTGGCTTCGCCAGCTTTACGCCCGCGCTGGACAACATGCTGTCGCTGGCACGGGCGGCGGGGGTGCCGCTGACGGGTCTGTACGGTTCCAGCGAACTGATCGCGCTGGTGGCCGGCCAGCCCCGCGAACCGGCCGAGGGCGACGTGGCAGCCCGCCACCAGCCCGGCGGCACGCTGATCTATCCCGATGCCCGCGTGCGGGCCCGCGATCCCGAAAGCGGCCAGGTGCTGCCGCATGGCCAATCCGGTGAAATCGAGATTTTGTCGCCCAGCCTGATGCAAGGCTATCTGGACAATCCGGACGCGACGCGCGCCGCACTCACCGCCGACGGCTACTTCAAGACCGGCGACCTGGGCTACACGCTCACCCCGCGCCAATTCGTGTTCCAGACCCGGATGGGCGACTCGCTGCGCCTGTCTGGCTTTCTGGTCAATCCGGTGGAGATCGAACAGGTCGTCGAGACGCTGCCCGGCGTGCGTGCCTGCCAGGTCGTGGGCGCCACGCGCAACGGCAAGATCGTGCCCTACGCTTTCGTGCTGCTGGATGACGGAGCGAAGGCGGACCCGGCTGGCTGGACTGCGGCCTGCAAGGCGGCGATGGCGGGCTTCAAGGCGCCCGCGGGCTTTACCGTGCTGGACGCCTTTCCATCGGTCGAGAGCGCGAACTCGGTCAAGATCCAGAAGCACAGGCTGCGCGAGATGGCGGACGCTATGCTCTCGGATTCCGCTTCGTAGCCCTCATCCCGCCATGCCCGCCCGCAAGCTTTTTTCCCGCAGTCCCCAGCCGCTTTATCTGCAGGCCGCCGCGCTGTTCCGCAGCCATATCCAGAACCGGACATGGCGGCCCGGACAGCAGATCCCCCCGCTGGAATCGCTGATGGAGACCTACGGCATCTCGCGCGCGACCATCCGCCAGGCGTTCGGTTTGCTGGAAGAGGACGGCCTGATCCGGCGCTCGCGCGGGTCCGGCACCTTCGTGAACGCCGAGCTTCCGGAAACGCCCACGCTGCTCATTCCCAAGACCTGGGCCGAGACCGTCGAACTGAGCAACCAGCTCGGCACGGTGTCGCTGGTGGAGTCCAGCGCCGATTCCCCGCTGCCCGACACGCTGGGCATGCCGTGCGGCGCCGACCGCAGCGGAAGCTTCCAGTACCTGCGCCGCGTCCATACGACGGAGGGCGGGCCGTTCTGCTACAGCGAGGTCTTTCTGGACAGCGGCCTTTTTCGCAAACATCGCGCCCGTATCCAGAAGAGCACCGTCGCCCCGGTGCTGGACCAGTTCTACGGCGCGCGCATCTCTGAGGCGCGCCAAGTCCTCAATGTGATCGAGGCGGGCCAGGAATCGGCCGAGTCGCTGCAGATTCCCGTGTCCTCGCCCGTGGCCGAGCTGCGCCGCTACGCCTGCATCGACGGCCGCGTCGTGTACTTCGCGCGCCTGGAGTTTCCGTTCCGCAAGGTGCGCATGGAGTTCGACCTGCTCACCAGCCGCTGATTGTTTCACCCCATCCACCAAGGAGACCACCGCCCCCATCACCGACCGCCGCCGTCCGAACACCCAGGGCGCCACAGCAAAAAAACAGATCACGCGCCCGCAACATCCGAAAAGAATCCGGCATACAGGGAGACAACCATGAGACATGCCGACAGGACCCGGATTTCGATGCAGTGCCGCAGCACGATTGCCCGATTGTTCGCCGTGACGGCGCTGGCCGCCGCCAGCGCGCACGCGCAGGCGCCCTCGCCGGCCATTTCCGACGATGTGGTGCGGCTTGGCCTGATCCTGGACATGAGCGGCGTCTACGCCGACGTGACCGGCAAGGGCAGCGCGACCGCCGCGGAGATGGCGATCGCCGACTTCGGCGGCACCGTGCTGGGCAAGAAGGTGGACCTGCTGGTGGTGGACCACCAGAACAAGGCCGACATCGCCGCCGCCAAGGCGCGCGAGTGGTACGACACCCGGAATGTGGACGCCATCATGGACGTCGCGGGCTCCGCGCCCGCGTTGGCGGTTCTGGAGGTGGCGAGGGAAAAGAAGAAGATCGTCGTCTTCAGCGGCCCGGGCACCGAGCGCATCACCAATGACCTCTGCTCGCCGTATTCCGTGCATTACACCTACGACACCTGGTCGCTCGCCAACACCACCGCCCGCGCCACCGTGGAGCAAGGCGGCAAGAGCTGGTACTTCCTGACGGCCGATTACGCGTTCGGCCACACGCTGCAGGCGTCCGCCACGGACGTCGTGAAGGCCAACGGCGGCACGGTGCTGGGCGCGTCGCGACATCCGCTGGGTTCCAGCGACTTCGCCTCCTACCTGCTGCAGGCGCAGGCCAGCAAGGCCCAGATCGTGGGACTGGCCAACGCGGGCGGCGACACGGTCAACGCCATCAAGGCGGCCAGCGAGTTCGGGCTGACCAAGGGCGGACAGAAGATGGCCGGTCTGCTCCTGTACATCAACGACATCCACGCCATCGGCCTGGACGCGGCGGCCGGTCTGACGCTGACGGAAGCGTTCTACTGGGACATGAACGACCAGACCCGCGCGTGGTCGCAGCGCTACTACGACAAGCTGAAGAAGATGCCCAACATGAGCCAGGCGGGCACGTATTCGTCGGTGATGCACTACTTGAAGGCGGTGCAGGCGGCGGGCACGGACGAGCCAACGGCGGTCATGAAGCAGATGAAGGCCACGCCCATCAACGACTTCTTCGCCACCAACGGCCGCATCCGCGAAGACGGCCGCATGGTCCACGACATGTACCTGTTCGAGGTCAAGAAGCCGTCGGAATCCAAGCGGCCATGGGACTACTACAAGCTGGTGGCGACGCTGCCGGGCGACCAGGCCTTCATGCCGCTGTCCCGCTCCACCTGCCCGCTCGTCAAGAAGTAGCGGCAGGCATCCACGTCCTGCGCGACCCCGGGCGCGCCGATCGCGCCCGGGCACCGCATCGGAACGATGCAAGCGGAGCGGCGTATCCTTGCGCCAGGCACCACAGCCGCAGGAGATCCGCATGACCACACCCGCCCCGCGCCCCATCGCCGCCACCATCGCAGCCGTCGTGCGCGACGGCCACGTGCTGCTGGTGCGCCGCGCCAACCCTCCCGATCAGGACCGCTGGGCGTTCCCGGGCGGCAAGATAGAAGCAGGCGAACGCCTCGCGGATGCGGCAACGCGGGAATTGCTGGAAGAGACCGGGGTGGTGGCCGAGCCACTGCACGTCTTTGACGCCGTCGACGTGTTCGACCGCGACGACACGGGCGCGCTGCGCCGTCACTTCATCCTGATCGCGGTGCTATGCCGCTGGCAATCCGGCGAACCCGTCGCGGGCGACGATGCGCGCGAGGCGCGCTGGGTTTCCCTTGCCGATCTGGATGCCCACGCGCTGGCCACCAGCTTCGGCGTGGCGGAACTCGCGCACAAGGCTGCCGACTTGATGGCGGCGGGCTAGCCGACGCGCGGCATCGATGCGTTAAGGTGTAGCCCCACACCCCTTGTCTCTTCATTCCTGGAGTACCGAATGACCGGATTGTTCATCGTGGTGGCGGCGCTGGCGTTTCTGATGCTGGCGGCGTATCGAGGCTATAGCGTCATCCTGTGCGCGCCCATCGCAGCGATGGGTGCGGTCCTGCTGACCGACCCATCGGCGCTGGCGCCCGTGTTTTCGGGCATCTTCATGGAGCGCATGGCGGGCTTCGCCAAGCTCTATTTTCCCGTGTTCCTGCTGGGCGCCGTGTTCGGCAAGCTGATCGAGCTGTCCGGCTTTTCCCGCGCCATCGTGCAAGCGGTGCTGCGCCTGATCGGCGCCGAACGCGCCATCGTGGCCATCGTGCTGGTGTGCGCGGTGCTGACTTACGGCGGCGTGTCGCTGTTCGTCGTGGTGTTCGCGGTCTATCCGTTTGCCGCCGAGATGTTCCGCCAGGGCGGCATTCCCAAGCGCCTGATGCCGGGCGCCATTGCGCTGGGCGCCTTCACGTTCACCATGACCGCGCTGCCCGGCACGCCGCAGATCCAGAACATCATTCCCACCACGTTCTTCGAGACCACCACCTGGGCCGCACCCTGGCTGGGCCTCATCGGCGCCGCGTTCACGCTGACCGCCGGCATTTCCTATCTGGAATGGCGTCGCAAGCGCGCCGCCGCGGCGGGCGAAACCTATGGCACGGACCTGCGCAACGAGCCCGCGACGCCAACCGGCGAACGCGACCATCATCCCCTGATCGCGCTGCTGCCGCTGGTGGTGGTGGGCGTCATGAACTTCCTTTTGACGCGCTGGATTCCGGGCTGGTATCCGGCCGGATCCGAGGTGGACCTGCCCGGCCTGCCCAAGCCCCTGCCTGTCAACGCCGACGAACAGGTGGCGTTGTGGGCCGTGATGGGCGCGCTGATTGCGGGGATCGTCACCATCCTGCTGTTCTCGTTCCGCGCCATCAAATCGCATTTCGCCGAGGGCAGCAAGAGCGCGGTGTCGGGCGCGCTGCTCGCGTCGATGAACACCGCGGCCGAATACGGTTTTGGTGGTGTCATCGCGGCGCTGCCGGGTTTCCTGCTGGTAGCGCAGGCCTTGAAGGCGATTCCCGATCCGCTGGTGGGCGAAGCCGTGGCGGTGACGACGCTGGCCGGCATCACGGGTTCGGCCTCGGGCGGCATGAGCATCGCGCTGGCGGCGATGTCGCAGACGTTCATCGACGGCGCGCTGGCGGCGGGCATCCCCATGGAAGTGCTGCACCGGGTCGCCGCGATGGCGAGCGGCGGCATGGACACCCTGCCGCACAACGGGGCAGTCATCACGCTGCTGGCCGTCACCGGTCTCACGCATCGCCAGTCCTATGGCGACATCTTCGCCATCACGCTGATATCGACAATGTCGGTGTTCGTGGTGATCGGCGTCTTCTACCTGACCGGCATCGTCTGATCGAAGAGCCACTGCGTGAACACGCGCACCCGCGCCGACACCTGCCGGTTCTGCGGGTACAGCACCGAGACCGGCATGGGCGCGGGCGGCGCGCCGGGCAGCACGATCTTCAGATGCCCCGCCGCCAGTTCGCGCTCCACGCGATAGCGCGGCACCTGCACCAGTCCCAGCCCGGCCAGCGCCGCGCTGGTGTAGAGCTCGGCGCCGCTCACGCTGACGACGGACTGCGGGCGCACCTGCACGCTGCGCCCTTGCACCATGAAATCCAGGGGGACGGCGCGCCCCGTGGCGCTGGACACGAAGTCCACCGCGCGATGGTGTTCCAGCGCCTGCACGCTGTCGGGCACGCCGTGGCGCGCCAGGTAGGCGGGGCTGGCCACCGTCACCTGCGGTATCTGGGCAATGGTTCGCCCGGCCAGGGTGGAGTCCTGCGGCACGCCGGCCCGCAGCACGCAGTCCACGCCTTCACGCACCAGATCTACCAGCCGGTCGTCCTCGCCCAGATGCAGCACGATGTCGGGATACCGCTGCAGGAAGTCAGGCAGACCGGGCATCACGAAGAACCGGGCAAGCGTGCCCTGGGCGTTGACGCGCAGCAGCCCCTTGGGCGCCGTATCGAGGAACGCGCCATCGGCCTCTTCCAGGTCGGCCAGCAGCCGCACGCAACGCCGGTAATGGGCCTCGCCGTCGTGCGTCAGCCTTACCTGCCGTGTCGTCCGGTCCAGCAGGCGCGCCCCCAACCGGGCCTCCATGCGCTTGATCAGGTTGGTGACCGTGGCGCGCGGGATCCGCAGGTCGTCCGACGCCTTGGAGAAACTGCCCCGCTCGGCGATGCGCACGAACACCTGCATTTCCTGGAACCGATCCATCCCTGACCGCCGATTGTTAAAGCAAATGAAATTATCTTAGCAAAGCCGCAGTGATTATCTTTGCGCCGGAATAGTCGATCATACGTGTCATCCACCCTCCAGGAGATATCCCATGACCGACCAAGCTTCCCAGCGCGTTGCCCTTGTCACCGGCGGATCGCGCGGCATCGGCGCCGCCATCGTGCAGCGCCTGGCGGACGACGGCTTTGCCGTCGCCATCAACTACGCCTCGAGTGCGGCAGAGGCCGACGCCCTGGCAGACGGCGTTCGCCAGGCCGGCGGGCGCGCAATCGCGGTGCGCGCCGACGTCGCCAAGCCGGATGAGGTGCGTGCGATGTTCGACGCCGTGCAGGCCGAGTACGGCCGGATCGACGTGCTGGTCAACAGCGCGGGCGTGCTGGACGTGAAGCCGCTGGCCGAGACCAGCGACGCCCTCTACGACCGGACCTTCGACATCAACACCCGCGGCACCTTCAACACAATGCGCGAGGCCGCCGCCCGCCTGGCCGATGGCGGCAGCATCGTCAATGTGTCCAGCACCACCGTCGCCCTCAACCTGCCCGGCTACTCGGTCTACATCGCCAGCAAGGCCGCTGTCGAAAGCCTGACCCAGGTCTTCGCCAAGGAACTGCGCGGCCGCCGCATCACCGTGAATGCGGTCGCCCCCGGCCCTGTCGCCACCGAGCTGTTCTTCAAGGGAAAAAGCCCCGAACTGATCGAGCACTACGCCAAGATGCCGCCCCTGGAGCGCCTGGGCCAGCCGGATGACATCGCGGGCATCGTCTCGTTCCTGGCGGGGCCTGACAGCGGGTGGGTAAATGGGCAGATCGTGCGCGCCAACGGCGGCGTGGCTTGAGCGCCTATTTCGGCATGGTGTAGCCGAGTCCGCGCAGGTACTCGGCCACCACCGGCTGCCACTTCTGCGGCGAACGGGGAAAGAGCAGATGGCCGTTGTTGCCATCGGGCCCCATCGGCACGAACGTCGCATGGCCGCCCGCCGCGTTGTAAGCGTCCACCCAGCGCTTGGGCCAATCGGCGCCCCAGAAGAGATCGTTTTCCGAATAGATCCAAAGGGTGGGCAGGCGCGTGGTCTGCCCATAGGAGGCGAATGTCTGCTGCAACCGGTCAGGCCCGCACGGCTGGCCCGGAGACTTCGCATCGCCGCCCGCACCGCCAGAGAAGTTGATGGCGGTCCTGACGCCGGGCGGATTTTGCGCGGCCAGCGCGATCACCGCGCCGCCGCCGATTGACTGTCCGACGAGGACCACATTGGACGCGTCCACGTCCGGGCGCGCTTGCAGGGCCATCACCACCTGACCGATCTGGCTGGCCGCCCGATTGAACATCGGCGTGAACTGGCGGTCTGCGCAAGTCCCGCTGTCCTCAAGATCGGGGCCGCGCGTTTCTCCATAGCCCAGCCTCAACGGCACCGCCACCACGAAACCGGCGCTGGTGAAGAAGTTGACCGCTTGCGGATACGGAGAGCGGGGCATCTTGGCGCGTTCCTCGGGGGTCGCGCCGCGGCCATGGTTGATGATCAAGAGCGGATGCTTGCCCGGCGCGGCGGGCGCATAGACCGTCACCACCAGCGCTCCTGCAACGATGCCCGTGTCCGTCTGCACCGAGACGGGAATTCTTTCCACGCTTTCCTTGCCGGTACGGCCGGGTGAAGAAGACGTGCAGGCCGCGACCAGCCCGGCCAGGCAAACAAGCGAGATGCGTTCGAGAACGTTCATGTTGTTCCACCTTCGGGATGGGACCACCGTTGAGGTTGCGAGCCACGGTACGCCCTCCAAATGGGCTGCGCCAGTCGCACATGCAGGGGTGCAGATGCACGGCTTTCGGGCCTGGCCCGCAAGTGCCGGCAGCACCCTCCTCATCCCTACGCATGAACGCGGCACGTCGCGCGGCGGTGCGTCCGATCGTTCGCATCGCCGCATATTTGCGTGGCTGCTCATCCGTTCTACCCATGCCGGCATCGGCTGATGGAGTGAGTCGCGATCGTCGTTTCTCAAATTTGCGATTCGCGCGCTCGGGACTTTGATTTACGGAAAGTTCTGGCCAGTTGGGCGAGGTTTGCATGAGACGGAGTCCGGAAGCGGTGGTTTAGCCTGACCCGGCAGTACTCCGACTCACCTTGATCGATTGGACGAAAGCAATGAATCAACTCATTCATCCGGACTGCCACCCCTTTACCGCCGCAGGCAATCTGAAGCAGATCTCCGCGTATTACGAGGAAGGTCGCCGTGTCATGTGGATGATGCTGCGCGCGCAACCGCGCCCGTGCTTTAACCATGAACTGATCGAAGAGATCATGAACCTGGCGCGTGCCGCCAAGGACTCCGGCCTGCCCATCGACTTCTGGGTCACGGGCTCGCTTGTGCCGCAGATCTACAACGTCGGCGGCGACCTGAACTTTTTCGCCGAGGCCATCCGCACCGGCAAGCGCGAGGCGCTGCGGGCCTATGCCCGGGCATGCGTCGACTGCGTGCATGCCGCCACGCGTGGCTTTGACACCGGCGCCATTTCGCTGGCCATGATCGAAGGCACCGCCCTGGGTGGCGGCTTCGAGGCCGCGCTGGCCCACCACTTCGTGCTTGCGCAGAACAATGCGCGCATGGGCTTTCCCGAAATGGCGTTCAACCTGTTCCCCGGCATGGGCGGCTATTCGCTGGTCGCGCGCCGCTCCGGCATGAAGCTGGCCGAGGAACTGATCGGCACCGGCGAATCGCATACCGCCGAATGGTTCCACGGCCGCGGCCTGGTGGACGTGCTGTTCGAGCCCGGCGAGGCCTACAAGGCCACGCGCACCTTCATCGACGTGATGCGTCCCAAGCTCAACGGCATGCGCGCGATGCTGCGCGCGCGCCAGCGGGTGCTGAGCCTCACGCGCTCAGAGCTGATGGACATTACCGAGGACTGGGTCGAAGCGGCCTTCTCCATCGACCCGAAGGACCGGGCCTACATGGAACGGCTGGTGATGGCGCAGAACCGCCGCACGGCGGGCAATTCGGAGGCCACCGAAGTGGCCACCATGCACTGATACGGCGGCGCACCGCCGGAGGCATCACGCAATGAGATGCAGCCGGCGGCGTTGCGCCAGCCAGGCGGTGAGCTCTTCCGCAGGCATGGGCTTGGCGTACAGATAACCCTGCTTGGCGTCCACGCCCAGGGTGTCCAGGAAGACCGTTTCTTCCTGCGTCTCCACGCCTTCGGCAATCACCTTGAGCTCAAGCGTACGCGCCACGGCGACGATGGCGCGCGCCAGCGCCTGCGACACCGGGTTCTCGTTGACGCCGCGCACGAAGCTGGCGTCAAGCTTGATCGCGTCCAGCGGAATGCGCGCAAGCTGGGACAGCGACGAATAGCCGGTGCCGAAATCGTCCAGATGGACGCGCGCCCCGAGCTGGCGGAACTGCTTGATCAGTTCGATGGCGGCGTCCTCGTCGTCGATCAGGCAGCTTTCCGTCAGTTCGATGTCGACCAGGCAGGGATCCAGGTTCGCGTCGCTGATGGCCCGCATGAATTCGCTGACCACGCCCTTGTCGTCGAGCTGGCGGGCCGACATGTTGATCGCGATGCGCAGGTTCAGGCCATCGCGCTTCCAGGCCGCGGCCTGGCGGGCGGCTTCGCGCATCACCCAGACGCCCAGCGGAGAGATAAGGCCCGATTCCTCGGCATAGGGAATGAAGGTGTCGGGGCCCACCATGCCGCGCTCGGGCGAACGCCAGCGCACCAGGGCTTCCACGCCGTCGACCTCGCCGGTGCGGCCCACCAGCTTGGGCTGGTAGTACAGCATCAGGTGGTTCTCGGCCAGCGCCTTGCGCAAATTGGTGTCCAGCCACACGTAGTCCGCATTGCGGCGGTCCATCTCGCTCTGGAAGACACGATACGTATGGCGGCCCGCCTCCTTGGCGACATACATGGCGATGTCGGCGCTGCGCACCACGCTGTCCAGGTCGGCCCCGTGGTCGGGATACATCGCGATGCCGATGGAGCAGCTTGTGTAGACCTCGATCAGGCCCTGCCGGAAGGGCTCGCGCAACCGTTCGATGATGCGCTGCGCGGTGGCCTCGAGTTGCCAGGCCTGGGCCTCTTCCTGCAAGACGATGAATTCGTCGCCGCCCAGGCGGGCCAGCGTCTGGCCTTCGGACAGGCAGTTCGAGATGGCGACGGCTACCGCCTTGAGCAGCCGGTCGCCGAAGCCGTGGCCGTAGTGGTCGTTGATGCGCTTGAAGTTGTCCAGATCCAGGAACAGCACGCCGCCCCTGCCGTCCCGGCCCGCCGCCAGCGCCGCCTTCAGCCGCGACGTGATCGCGTGCCGGTTGGGCAGGTTGGTCAGCATGTCGGTGTTGGCAAGTACGCGCAGACGCTCCTGCGCCTGGCGTTCTTCGGTGATGTCGGTACCCGAGCAGATCAGGTAGACCCGTTTTTCGCCGCTGCCGCTGGTGACGAACTTATTGCGGAACAGGAACAGGCGCGGACCCTTGACGGTGTTGATCGTGCGCTCGACCTCGTACGACTGCCCGCGCTTGTAGAACTCGGCGATATTGCGCCGCGACGCGATGGCCTCTTCGCGCGTCATGAACATGTCGAAGACGCTGCGGCCCACGATGTCCTGCTCGCGCTTGCCGGTATATTCCTCGCAGAGCTTGTTGAAGCGCTGCACGCGACCGTTCTGGTCGACGATGGCGATGACCGAGTTCGCTTCGGACACGACCGTTTCCGCAAACGACAGGCCTTCGACGAGGTCCTTGGCGACGGAATCGGTATCGGTGTGGGCGGATGCAGTGCCGGCCCATTCGTTGGGATTGATCTTGCGGCCGACCAGGCGCAGGTGCAGCAGATCGCCATACAGCATGATGTCGATGCGAATGCTGGACGTGATGCCCGTCAGGCTGCGCACCTCCGCGGCCTGATCCGGGCGCAGGGCCATGGCGATATTGGTCGCGCCCTTGACTGCGGCGAGTTCAATCGCATCGCTATCGGCGGACAACCGCCAATATGGGCTATGCGTACCGAAATGCGTGTGCAGGATCGCTTTTTCGTCCTGGTTCTCAGTCATTGGTATCCCCCCGCCGTCCTAAGGCCCGCAAAGCACATTACGGTCTACTGAATTTGGGGTCAACCACCTTATGGACGCTGCGAAACGTGTTTATTGCGGTTTATTGCATAGCCTATTGCCCTACCCATGCAATTCTCTGAAATACAGGCTTCTTTCCAGCGCGCCGGCTCAATCCCCAAAATCGATTATTTCGTTTCCTTTCAGCAGCCGCAAAAACGACAACGCCGGAAATCCGTGGCGGATCTCCGGCGCGTGGCAATAATGGCGCGCAAAACGCCGGCAAGCGAGGATTATTCGCCCTTCACGCCGGCCTCGTCGATCACCTTGGTCCAGCGAGCCACTTCGGCCGACACGCGGGCGCCGGCGTCGGCTGGCGTCGTCCACGTGGCGATGGCGCCCTGGTTCAGCAACGATGCCTTGACCTCCGGCTTGGCCAGGATCTTCTTGAGCTCGGCGTTCAGCCGCTCGATCACCGGCGCCGGCGTATTGGCGGGCGCCACGATGCCGAACATCGAGCTGACCTCGAAGTCCTTCAGGCCGGCTTCGGCCGCGGTGGGCACGTCGGGCAGCGCGTCCACGCGTTGCGGCGAGGTCACCGCCAGCGCGCGCAGCTTGCCTGCCTTGATGTTGCCCTGCGCCGCAGGCACCGTCTCAATCATGCTGAGCACCTGGCCGCCCATCAGGTCGGTCATGGCGGGGCCGCTGCCCTTGTAGGGCACGTGCAGGATGTCGACGCCCGCCGTGCGCTTGAACATTTCGCCAGCCAGATGCTGGGGCGAACCGTTGCCGGCCGAGGCCATGGTCATGTAGCCGGGCTTGGATTTGGCCAGCGCGATGAACTCGGCCAGCGTCTTGGCCTGCACCGACGGGTTGACCACGAACACCAGCGGCACCGTGCCCACGATGGACACCGGCGCGAAGCTCTTTTCCACGTCATAGGTGACGCGGCCGCGGTACAGCGCGGCGTTGATGGAATGGCTGGTCAGCGCGCCCATCAGCAAGGTGTAGCCGTCGGGCTGCGCCTTGGCGACCTGGTCGGCGCCGATGTTGCCC
>DALZRX010000068.1:0-12599 GCA_032015805.1 Achromobacter sp. | reverse complement strand
CCGGCGCCCCGGCCGCGCGGATGCCGGCCAGCCCCGGCCCGGAAAAGTCGAATTGATGTGCGGCGATGCCCAGTCCGATGGCGTCGATGATGTGAAGCAGGGATTTTTCGCGCACCGCCGCCGGAATCGATTCCAGCGTCAGGCCGCGCGCAAAGCGTGCCAGGCCCAGCGCCAGGCTGGAAGACGGGGCGCGCAGATTGGAGGTTGCATGCATGGTGACCAGAGTTCCAATGTAGGGATGGACGCGTCCGCCGGACGCGCCGCATGGATGTTCAATCGATGGGGTTCTCGTGCAGCACCGCCACCGGCACGGGCAGGTCGCCCGGCAGACGGGGATAGCGTTTGAGCACCAGCGGATCGTGCCCCGGCACAAAATGGCTGACCGATCCCGCCAGTTTCAGCAGGCGCTTGTGGCCGGCCAGCATCTGTTCCACGTCCACCACCACGGGAAACGGCAGCTTCAGCGTGGCGTTGTCGTAGTAGTGCGCGGCATCCGAGGCCAGCACCACCCAGCCGCGCGCCGTATGCACCCGCACGGCCTGCAGCCCTTTGGTATGGCCGCCGATGCGCAAGAGCTCGATGCCGGGTTGCAGGGTGTCGTCGCCATCGTGGAACTCGACGCGATCTTCATACAGCCGGCGCACGAACTCGCAGACATCCTCGACCGCGAAGGCCCGCCGCAGCACCGGCTGGCACATGCAGGGGCCGGTCGCGAACGCCGCCTCGGCCTCCTGCAGGTGGAATCGCGCGTTGGGCAGCTTGTCCAGGTTGCCGGCGTGGTCCCAATGCAGGTGCGTCAGGATGACGTCGCGGATCTGTTCCGGCTGGACGCCAAGATGCCGCAGCGCCTCGATCGGGCAGCAGTCCAGTGGCCGGCCGCGCTGCGTCGCGCCGCGTTCGCCAAAACCGGTGTCCACCAGGATCGCGGTGTCGCCCAGTTTGATCAGCCACACGTAGAAGTCCATGTCGACGGTTCCATCGTGCGCGTCGTGCAGGATGAAATTGTGCGAGGCCGGACGGGTCATGCGCGCGTAACGCAGCGCATAGACTTCATAGCAGGGTAAGTTGTCGGTCATGGCCGGGCGCCTCCTACGCCCTTATACGCCAAGATAGGCTTGCCTTACGAAATCGTCTTCGAGAAGTTCCTGGCCCGTGCCGGTGCGCACGACTTCGCCGCGCTCAAGCACATAGGCCCGGTGCGAAAGCCGCATGGCCAACCGGGCGTTCTGCTCCACCAGCACGATGGACAATCCCGATTCCCGGTTCAGCCGCTCGACCGCCTGCGCGATCTCCGCGACCACCTTCGGTGCCAGGCCCAGCGACGGCTCGTCCAGCAGCAGCAGTTTGGGCTGCGCCATGAGCGCCCTGCCGATCGCCACCATCTGCTGCTCGCCGCCCGACAGCGATCCGGCCATCTGGGTGCGCCGTTCCTGCACGCGCGGAAAAAGGCCGTAGATCATGTCGAGCGTGCGCCGGCGCGTGGCGGCGCATCGCGTGGTGTAGGCGCCCAGTTCCAGGTTGTCCATGACCGTCATCCGCGGAAACAGCCGCCGCCCTTCGGGCGACAGCGCAATGCCGCGGGCGACGCGTCCGGCCGCGGGCATGGCCGCGATCGACTGGCCGTCCCAGCGCAACTCGCCGCGCGCCAGGTTCTTGAGTCCCATCATCGCCTTCAAGGTGGTTGACTTGCCGGCGCCGTTGGACCCCACCAGCGCCACGATCTCGCCGTCGCCAACCCGCAGCGACACGTCGTGCACCGCCTCGAGCTGGCCGTAGCACACGGCGATGGATTGCACTTCAAGCGTGGGCATAGTCGGGCGCTCCAAGATAGGCTTCGATCACGGCGGGATTGGACTGGATTTCCTGCGGCGTGCCTTCCGCGATCTTGCGCCCCTGGACCAGCACGTAGATGCGATGGCAAAGCTCCATCACCACGGCCATGTGATGCTCCACGAACAGCACGGCAATGCCGCGATGCGTGCGCAACCGCTGAAGCAACCGGCCCAGTTCGGCGCATTCCTCGCCATTCAGGCCGGCGGCAGGCTCGTCCAGCAGCAGGATCTTGGGATTGGTCGCGAACCCGATCGCCACCCCCAGCAGTTTCTGGTGCCCGTATGCCAGCCCGCCCGCCGCCACGTCCCGGTACGGTCCCAGGCCTGAAAGCTCCAGGATCTCGTCCACCTCCCGCGCCACGCGCTGCAACGCCGCCTTGCGTGCGCGGGTCGTGACGGTGTGCGTCCACACGGACCCGGGTAGCGTCGACAGCGCGCCACGCAGCAGGTTCTGCGCCACCGTCGCGCCCTGATAGACCGAGGTGGACTGGAAGGTGCGGGCCAGGCCGCGCCGCACCACCGCGCTGGGCGCCTTGCCCGTGATGTCCGCCCCCTCGAGCAGCACCTGGCCGGACGTGGGAATCAGGGTGCCGCTGATGAGGTTGAACGCGGTGCTCTTGCCGGCGCCGTTCGGGCCGATCAAACCCACCACCTCGTCGCGCGCCACGTGCAGGTCCAGTCCGCTGACCGCCTGCAGGCCGCCGAACCGCTTGGAAAGGCCCTTGACCTCAAGCAGGGGCCGCGAAGTCGTTGCCGTCGTCATGCCTGCTTCCTCCATCTACGCGGCAGGCGCATGCCGGCCAGCCCTTGCGGCAGGAACCGCAACATGAGTATCAGCGCCACGCCGTACAGGATGTCCTGCGACTCCACCGCGCCCCGGAAAAACTCGGGCAGCGGCGTCATGACCAGCGCGCCCACCAGCCCGCCCAGCAGGTACCTGCGCCCGCCGACCACCATCATGATGATGAGCGCGACGGACAGATGCATGTTGAAGGACTCCGGCGAGATGTAGCCGACGTAATGCGCCAGCAGCGCGCCCCCCAGGCCGGCAAAGATGCTGGCCAGCGTGAAGGCAAAGAGCTGCGTGCGCCGCACGCCGATCCCGCTGGATTCGGCCAGCGCCGGGTTTTCGCCCACCGCGTCCACCGCCTCGCCGGCCGGCGAGCCGTAGAACCAGCGAAAGAACGCCAGCACGGCAACGGCGATCACCGCGGCCAGCGCATAGAACGCCGGCTTGTCCGTGAACGCATACCCGGCGATGGCAGCCACGGGAATATTCGTGATGCCGTTGGCGCCCCCCGTCACATCGCCGAACTCCAGCAGCACGAGGCGCAGCAACTCGCCGAACGCGAAGGTCACCAGCACGAAGTACACGCCCTGCAATCGCAGCACGATGCGCCCGAGCAGGTACGCCACACACCCCGCGGCGGCCATTGCGGCAATCAACCCGACGACGAACGGCAGTCCCAGTCCCTTGACGCAGAACACCGTTGCATACGCCCCGATGCCGGCCAGCGCGCCGTGGCAAAGCGAAATCTGCCCGGCCCTGGCCAGCACCGATAGCGACGTCACGACGATGGTGTTGATGCAGATGAAAATGGCCAGGTGATAGGTGAAAGCCTGGTTCAGAAGGAACGGGACGCTGACCAGCGCCAGCAGGCCCAGCACACCCGCCGCCCCCAACGGGCGGGGCGCGGCGGCGCCGCGAATCAGGGACCGGGTCTGGCTCCGGGTGTCGGTCTGGACGTCGGTCAGGACGTCGGTCTGGGTGGGAGTCTGGGCGGGGTTCTGGCCCGGCGGCATCGATGGCAACACGGCTTTGCTCATATCCATCTCACGCCTCCGCCCGGCCCAGCAGCCCGGCAGGCCGCAGCACCAGAATGCCCATCACCAGCGCGAAGATCAGGATCTCCGCGAGGCTGTTGCTCATGAAGGAACTTGCCAGGCTTTCCGATATGCCCAGCAGCAGGCTCGCCACCGCGGCGCCCGGCACGCTGCCCAGCCCGCCCAGGATCACCACGATGAAGGCCTTGAGCAGCGGCGTGCTGCCGATGAAGGGCGAGACGGAGAACAGCGGCGCCATCAGCGCCCCCGCAATTGCCGCCAGCCCCACGCCGATGCTGAAGCCCAGCGGATACATCAGCTTGGCCGGCACACCCTGCGCCGTCGCGATCTCCATGTCCTGCACCGCCGCCCGCAACGCCTTGCCCTGCCGCGTATGGATCAGGAACACGTACAGGACCGCCAGCACGATGACCGAGCAGACCGCCACATACAGGCGCGACGCCGGGATGATCACCGTGCCAAGGTGAAACACGCCTTCGGCCACCTGCGGCATGATCTGCGAATCGGGGCCGAATACCACCAGCGCCGCCGATTGCAGGATCATGGCCACGCCGATGGTTGCGATCATGCCGTTCAGTTCATCGTGGCGGAATGGCTTGAGCACGGCCCACTCCACCACCCAGCCCAGCGCCGCCGTCACCACGAAGGCGCCCAGCAATGCCAGCAGGAAGGGCGCTTGCCAGTGGCTCATCAGCACGTAGGTCGCGAACGCTCCGACCATATAGAACTGGCCATGCGCGAAATTCACGACCCGCATCACGCCGAACACCAGCGTGAACCCCACCGCCATCAGCAGGTAGAGCAAGCCGATGATGACGCCGTTGACCAGCGCCTGGGATAACAAGTTGGACATGGGATTGCCTCCGTCCGCTTATTTCTTGATATCGACGCACTTGTCGATATCGCAACGCGCCACGGTGACTTCCTGGCCATTGCGGACCTCGGAGATGAAGAACGGCGAAGCCACTTGATGATCGATGCCGTAGCGCGCCTTGCCGCTCCAGTTCACGACGCCCTGGATGCCCTTGTAGTCCTTGAGCCTGGCGAGTTCATCGCGCACCTTGGTGCTGTCCGCCACGGTGCCCGCGTTCTGCATGGCCTTGAACAGCATGTGCGTGCCGTCATAGAAGGCCGGGCTGAACCCGTTCATGTTCTTTTTGTACTTGTCCTGGTAGCGCTGGGCGTATTGCGCCACTTCCTTGTTGTCCGGATCCTGCAGCGACGTGACCATCATGCCTTCAGTGGCCGCCTTGCCCGCCACCGCCACGATCTCTGGCGTGGCCGGGCCGCCATTGCGCACGATCGGTCCCTTGAAACCCAGCTCCCGCGCCTGCCGCACGATCATCCCCGCCGTGGCTGGCGAGTTTCCGTCCAGTTCGATGGCGTCGATGCCCGAGCTGATCATGCGGGTGAGCAGCGGCACCATGTCCACGCGCTGGCGCTCGAAGAATTCCTTGCTGGATAGCGCTGCGCCCGCCTTCTCGTAAGCCTTGGCCAGGTCATTTGAAATCTGCTGGCCGGATTCGTCGTTGGGGAACAGTCCGCCGACCTTCTTCAGGCTGAAGCGCTTGACCAGCCACGCGATGATCGGCGGCGCCGTCTCCTCGGTCGTCAGGTTGGGACGGAACGAATAGGGCTTTTCGGGGCTGAGCGCCTTGTTGGTAAAGCCCAGCGTCATGATGATGACCTTCTCGCGCTCCGTGACCGGCTGGACGGCCAGCGCGGGCGCGGAGCCCATGGGACCGATGATGTACTTGACCTTGTCGTCGCTGACCAGGCGGTTGGCGGCGGTGACGGCCTCCGCCGACTGGTATTTGTCGTCGTAGGGGATGACGCTGATCTTGTACTTCTTGCCGCCCACTTCCAGCCCGCCCTGAGCGTTGACGTCGTCGGCCGCCAGTTCGGCCCCATACAACAGCGCCTGGCCCCACGCGGCGCCCGCGCCCGACAGCGTCACCAGCGCGCCGATCTTCAGCGTGTCCTGCGCCATGGCCGCGGCGGGTAGTGCCAGAACCAGGGGCAGCATCACTTTGGAAATCCGATTCATGTCTCTCTCCTGTCTTTTTGTGTAGTCAGTGCTTGAACAACAGGTGTCGTGCGCGCGGTGCGGCCGTTCCCGGCCGCCCTGCGTCACAGGGGTATCTCGATATCCAGCAGGGGCGCATGCTGCTGCGCGCCGTACACATCAACGTCGCCCACCGCGCCCGAGACGACCGGCCGCGGCAGGGTCGCCTTCCACGCCAGGGCCGGCGGGTATTCGGTAAAGAGCACGTCCTCCGGGCGCACGCCGTACAAGCGCGCGATCAGCGCCGCGCTGACGACGCCCGTGGCGCGCACGCGCTCGAACAACGCCGGGTCATCGAACATGATGTCCAGCGTGATGGAAAACGGCCCGGCGTTCTTGCTCTTGCAGGCCTTGGCGATGTCTTTCAGTCTGGCCACGTCGGCTCTCCCCGCTCAGACGGCTTCGTATTCAATGGGAAACAGGCTGAGCGGGTCAGCCACTTCGATCACGTGCTGCATGAAGAACTCGTAGATCGGGCCGCGCTCGATATCCGAGGGCGAAAATGGAAATGCCATGTTTCCTTCGCGGCACATGCGCCCCGGAAAATCGGAATGCAACAGCGTCACGCGCGCCAGCGACAGCGCGGCGTTGGCGATCTCCTGCGTCTTGCCCACGACCTCCGCGATGATGGCAAGCTCCTGCGGCTTGAAATCCGGATTCGGCTCCCACGCGCCCATGACCCCGTTCGCGCCGTACACCCTGAGAACGAGCTGCCAGTCCTCGGGCGCCAGCCCCAGCGCCGCGACCTTCGTGGCCGTGGAGGTCCGCACGAAATCGAGAAAGCTGGCGGCCTGGCCGATCAGCCCCGGATCGCGCGTGGCGGCGAATGCCACCGCGCTGAAGCCCGCCCGCTTCACGCCTTCCAGCTTGATGGTGTAGGGCGCGGGTTCCCACTTCATGCCGGTGATCCGGACACGGCGGTCCGACACCGCGCGGATCTCGCAATCGCGCGTGTCGACGCAGCCGCCCGGCTCATGGCGCAACACCGGACTGGCGTTCTCGTGCAAGGCCTGCACCGCCACCGACAGCGGCGTGCAGCGCAGCTCGGGATTGAGCGGCTCGGCCTCCACGTAGTCATCGCCCACCGTAACCATCAGGCAATCGTGTTTCTTGGGGATTGCGGCATTGCAGGCGCATTCCAGCATCTTGCCCGCGTACCAGGCAGGCGCCTCCGGGATGCCGTGGTGCATGGCCAGCGCCACCCATGGCGCCGGGTCCGTGCCTCGCCCGCCCAGGATCACCTGCGCGCCCTCGGCCAACGCCCGGCGGTACGGTTCCGGCCCCATCATGCCGACGATGCGCACCGCCTCGTCGACCGCTTCGGCGGTCAATGCCTGCGCGCCGCCGAGCGCCCGGATGCGGTCCTCGGCGATGGCCTTTCGGATCCGCGCCGGGTCCTGCTCGGCGTGGATGAGCGCCATCTTGAAATGCAGCCCGTGTTCGCGGGCGATCTCCCGCACGATATCGGCGCAGGCCTGCAGGTGGGGCTCGCCCCCGGCCCCGCCGCAGGTGCCGACCATCATCGGAATGTTGTTGGCAATGGCTGCCCGCAGCAGCAGCGACAGATCGCGCTTCATGGCCATGCGGGAATTCAACGTCTTGCCGGACCCGAGGTAATGCGGCCCCGGGTCGCTGGAACCGCCGTCCACCCCGACCATATGGGGCTTGAGTTCCATGGCCGCCTTGATCGAGGCCTCCGGAAACCCGTAGCCCAGGATGCCGCTGGCGGACATCATGCGCACGCTTTTGTTGGTCATGTCCGTGGTCCTCAGCGGCTGCCTGCCTTCCAGTCGCCGGCACGCGGCCGGCGCAGGCCCAGGTTGCCGCGCAGCGTGCTGCCGCCATACTCCTTGCGCACCAGCCCGCGCTTCTGCAGGTGGGGAATGACGAGGCGCACGATCTCTTCGTAGGTGCCGGGCACGGCCGTCGCCGACAGCACGAAGCCGTCGCAGCCCTTGTTGAACCATTCCTCCATCATGTCGGCCACCTGCTCGCCGGTGCCGCAGAACACCGGTCCGTCGTTCAAGGTGCCGCGTCCCGACGCCTCGACGAAGTCGCGCACCGACGGGTTTTTCTTGCCGCTCACCTGCACGACCTTGTCGCGCAGGCTCTGCCACGACATCGCCGCCAGTTCCGCGTCGGTGAAGGGCTGGTCGTAAGGCCGGCCGGAAAAATCGATATTGGCCGTCTCGCCGATCATCGTGAGCCCATCGATGGGCCGCGACAGGCCCGCGATCATGTCCCGCTTCTCCTTGGCAAGGCTTTCGGTTTCGGCGGCAATGATCTTGACCTCGGCGGCCACCTTCAGCTCGTCGGGATCGCGGCCTGCCTTGGCCACACCCTCCTTGAGCGCCTGGTATTGCTTGATGCCGCCTTCCAGCGTGGGATATTTGGCAAACACCACTTCCGCCCAGCGCGCCGCGAATGCCAGACCTCGCCCGCTCTGGCCGGCCTGCAGGATCACCGGGCTGCCCTGCGGTGAGCGCGGGACGGTCAGCGGTCCGCGAGACCGGAAGAACCGCCCTTCGTGATCCAGCCGGCGCACCTTGTCCGGGTCGGCGAAGAAGCCCTCCGCCTTGTCGGCGACGATGATGTCGTCTTCCCACGTATCCCAGTGGCCCATGACCACTTCCATGAACTCGTCCGCGCGGTCGTAGCGCAGGTCGTGCTCCAGATGCTCGGTGTGGCCGAAGTTGGCGGCCTCGGAGTTGTTCATCGAGGTCACCACGTTCCAGGCCACGCGGCCCTTGGTCATGAGATCCAGCGTGGCGAACAGGCGCGCCACATGGAAAGGCTCGTAGTAGGTCGTGGAGTACGTGGCGCCCAGCCCGAGGTGGCGCGTGGCCATTGCCATCGCCATCAGCACCGCCGTGGGTTCCAGTTTCACGGCGCGCACGCCATGGCGCACGGTCTCACGATGATTCCCGCCGTAGATGTCCGGCATCGCCAGGCGGTCGTCAAAGAACGCCATGTCGAAGCAGCCGTCTTCCAGCGTGCGCGCGATGCGCTGGTAGTACTCCGGCGTCAGGTAGTCGGTCATGCTGGAGGGATTTCTCCACGAGCCGACATAGTTGGAACAATTCTGGGCTTGCAGGAAGGCCACCAGGGCCATTTGACGGGCAGTTGTGCTCATTGCTTTTCCGGTTTCCGGTGGGTTCGAGAAGAAGACGAAGTGGCGTCAGTATTGGTGTCGACTCGGATATGCACAATTTCCGCGGCGTGATACATCTATAACCACCATGAATCAATCAACCGACCCCTCCGCCCTCACGCGGCTCGAGCTTTCCGAGCTGGAAACCTTTCTGTGGGTCGTGCGGGAAGGCAGCTTCAGCGAAGCCGCCCGCAAGCTGCATCTGTCCCAACCCGCCGTCACCAATCGCGTAAAGCGGCTTGAAGACAAGCTGCGCACGAAGCTGCTGCAGCGGACCACGCGCCAGGTCACCGCCACGCCGGAAGGCATCCGCCTGCGCGACGCGGCCGAAGACGCGCTGGCGGGCCTGCGCGACGTCATGCGCCAGTTCCAGAAAAGTGCCGAAACCGGCCGCAACCGCATCGTGGTGGCCTGCACGCCGATGCTGGCGGCGACGGTGCTGCCGCGCCTCATCCACGATTACCAGCAGCGCTATCCGGACATCCAGGTCGTGTTGCGCGACCTGCCCTATGCGCAGGTCGTGCAGGCCATCACGCAGGACGCGGCGGACTTCGCCGTGGCGGCGCTGGACACCAAGCAGCGCGGCCTGCAATTCCAGTCGCTGGCCGAGGAAAAGGTGCTGCTGGTCGTGCCGGCCGGCCATCCGCTCGCCGCGCACGCCCGCGTCACGCTGTCGATGATCGCGCCCTACCGGATCATGCTCCTGGACCGCTACCTGTCGCTGCGCAAGCACCTGACCGAGGAATTCGCCAAGCAGGGTTTCAGCTTTGACCACACCACGGCATCGACCCTTCCCACGCTGCTGGGCATGATCGACGCCGGCAATTGCGTCACTTTCCTGCCCCGCACCATGGTGCAGCGCAACGCGCAATCATCGCGCGTGCTCATCGAGATCCAGGACCTGGACGCCACCCGCCACTGGGGTTGCATCCTGTCGCGCCGCGCCGAGCTCTCGGCAGCCGCGCAAGCCTTCCGGGACTACCTGCGCAAGCACTTTCGCGAGCAACTCGCCGAACCGGTGTGATGCTGCATTCATAACGGTACGTAATAGACGCATACCGGAACACAATTTGTGGGCGTTTCCCCGCCGCTCCTAGACTTGGCGCCATGCCAGGCTGGAAGCGGCGACATGCATCTTTCGTCATGCCGCGTACCTGGCGCCCACGAAACAGGATGCGAGCATGACACCCTTCGACAGCAAGGAATTCCGCCGCGCGCTCGGCGCGTTTCCCACCGGCGTTACCGTGATCACCACCCGCGACGCCGCAGGCAAGCCTTATGGCGTGACCGCCAATTCATTCAGCTCGGTCTCGCTGGATCCGCCACTGATCCTGTGGAGCCAGTCCACCACTTCCAGTAGCTACCCCGCGTTTCGCGACTGCCCGCGCTTTGTCGTGAACATCCTGGCGGATCACCAGGTCCACGTCTCAAACCAGTTTGCGAAGTCCGGCGCGGACAAGTTTCACGAAGTGCCCATCATGGCCGGGCTGGGCGGCGTGCCCATCATCGACGATTGCGCGGCGCATCTTGAATGCGTGAAGGTCGCGGCCTACCCCGGTGGCGATCACGTCGTCTACCTTGGCCAGGTGGAGAAGATCCATCGAAGCGGGCACCACTCGCTCGCCTTTGGCGATGGCAAGTACCTGCGGACCTTCGCGCACGACCTGGGCGAGGTAGGCAGCCAGACGGGCGCGGGGGGCCTTGGCACGCTCAAGGCGCAGCGCATCGCGATGGCCGCGCTGCCGGCGATCTGCGAGCGCATCGGCCAGCGCACGGTCGGCGTCGCGGTATGGGGCAACCAGGGCGCCACCATCGTCGGCTGGGAACCGTCCGCGCATCCGGTCAGTCCGTTCCTGCAGGCTGGCGTGGTGGTGAGCCTGACGCAATCAGCCACGGGCATCGCATTTTCCGCGTTCATGCCGCCTGAGCAGACCCAGAAGGCCATCGATGACGAACTGCAGGCGCGTGCGCGCAGCGGCCAGCCGGACAATGGCCAGTTTGCGCAACGCGTCGCCGAGGCGCGCCGGCACGGGTTGGCTCGCGCCGTCGGGGCCGCCGCGTCGCCGCGGCATCAAGTGACGGTCAATGCTTTCTGCGCACCCGTGTATGACGCCAACGGCCACATGGTGATGGGTATCTCCACCACCTGCGAGGCAGCGCGGTTGTCTCCGGACTGGGACGGCGACGTGCCCGCCTCGCTGCTCGCGGCGGCGCGGGAACTCTCGCAACGATTGGGGCATGTCATCGACGTGTAGCAACCCGCCCCTAGAGTGTCGACTCCGATTGAATCCCAAAGAGGACTTCCGTTATGAAATCGACACTCCGCATTGCGGCGGCTGGCGCCTGCCTGTCCGCTTTCTCCCTGGCAGCGCCCGCGCTCGCCGCCCCTGCCACCTCGGTCCAGCTCTACGGCCTGATCGACACCGGCCTGCAATACGTCAACAACGGTCCCGACGGCAACAGCAAGACCGGCATGAGCTCGGGCAACCTGAACGGTTCGCGCTGGGGCCTGAAGGGCTCCGAGGACCTGGGCGATGGTCTTGCCGCCATCTTCGTTCTGGAGAACGGCTTTGACTCCAGCAACGGCACGACGATGCAAGGCGGTCGCCTGTTCGGCCGCCAAGCCTACGTCGGTTTTTCCAGCAACACGTGGGGCCGCCTGACACTGGGCCGCCACAACACGCTGATGATCGAATGGATGAGCAAATACAACCCGTTCGACAACGCCAACTTCTCCATCAAGCGGCCTGACGCCGCTTTCTCGGACCGCACCGACAACGCCGTCATGTACGTGGGCAAGCTTGGCCCCGTCTCCATCGGCGGCTACTACAGCTTCGGCTGGAACAACGAACAGTCCTTCGACGACAGCAAGCTCGGACGCATGGTGGGCGGTGGCCTGCGCTACAAGTCCGGCGGCCTGGACGCGGCCGTGCTGTACCACTCCAAGAACGCGGACAAGCCCAAGGCCGGCGCCGGCAGCAGCAACCGCGAAGACCGCGTCGTGGCCGGCCTGTCATACGACTTCGAGGACATCAAGGTCTACGCCGGCTATCGCTGGCTGGACCAGAAGCTCACGCAGCGCAGCTACACGAACAACATGACCTGGCTGGGCGCCACCTACAAGCCGCAGGGCAACGTGCGCCTGTCGGCGGCCGTGTACCACCTGAACGACTCGGTGTGCGACGACATGAACAACGCCGTCTGCCCCGCGGTGCAAGCCGCCGGCACGGGCCAGAAGTCGACCATGTTCGTCCTCGGCAACGAATACGACCTCTCCAAGCGCACCACGCTTTATGCCGTGGCGGCGTACGCCATCAACGATGACAAATCGTCCTTGAGCGTGATCGGCGGCAAATACGGGGCGAACGTCGAACCGGGCAAGAACCAGTTCGGCCTCAACCTCGGCATGCGGCATCGGTTTTGAGCGCGCCCGCCTCCAATGCCGGCAGCACGGCCATCGCCGTGCGGGGCCTGCGGCATGCGTTCAACGGCCATACGGTGCTGGACGGCGTGGACCTGGACGTGCCCGCAGGCACGGTCCTGGCGCTGCTCGGCCCCTCCGGCTGCGGCAAGAGCACGCTGCTCAAGGCCCTGGCCGGCTTGCTGCGCCCGCAGCATGGCGACATCCGGTTTGGCGGCGCCGTGGTCAGCAGCGCCGGCCACCACGAGCCGCCTGAGCGGCGCGGCCTGGGCATGGTGTTCCAGG
>DALZRX010000067.1:0-12626 GCA_032015805.1 Achromobacter sp. | reverse complement strand
TGGCCGTGGTGGGCAACGCGGCGGTGCCCGGCGTGTTGGGCGTCGGCGTCGCGCTTTGCGACGCCGGGGGATACCCGAGATTGGCGGTCAGCGTATCCAGCCTGATCAGCCGGATGCAGGCGCCGCGCCAGCGCAGCGTTGCCGAACTGATCCGTGCGCAACTGGCGCAAAGCGGGTTCGGCATGCAGCACGGGTCGGCGTCCGGCGAAGACAACTGAGGCCGCAAGGGCCCGCTTCAGGCCGCGGCAGGCGTCGGCACGCGGTAGGTCTGCTGGTAATGCACCGTGAACGTCTTGAAGGCGTCCAGCGCCTTGTGCGGGTCGTGCCCGGGCTTAACCAGGAAACTGTCGAAGCCCACGCGCGCCTGGTAGTGGATGGTGTCGATCATCACGTCGCCCACGGCGCGCAGCTCGCCCTGCCATTGGTAGCGCGTGCGCAGCAACTGGGCCAGCGAGTAGCCGCGGCCATCGGTATAGACCGGGAAGTCCACGGCAATGAAGGCGATGCCTTCGGGGTGCAACTCGCCGTCGGCATCTGCCAGGTCCGTCAGGTCGGCATCCGGGTTCAGCAGCACGGCCACCGGGTGCTTGTGGCGGCGCAGCGTGGCGCGCGAGGTCTTCCAGACGGAAAGCGGCACGATCCAGCCGGCCTCGTCTGCCGGCACCTGACCTTCGGCGGGCACTTCGGGTTCGGGCACGAAGGGGCGCGACGTGTCGGCTTCCAGCTTGCCGTTGCGGATAAGGTGCGGACCGGGGGCGTCGTGCGCGTAGATATCAGACATGGGCGGCCTCCGCGGTCTGGGTGGGTTTGGCGAAGGCAGGGTCCGCGTAGACGTCCTGCTTGAAGGGATCGATGCCGACGCGGTCGACCACGTCAATGAAACGCTCGGCGTCGCTGTCGCGCAGACCCAGATACGTGCGGATCAGGCGGTCCACCACGCCCGGCACCTGATGGCGCGCGAACGAGGGGCCAATGATGCGGCCAATGGCTGCGCCACCGCCGTGCGTCGATTCCAGGTCGGGCAGCGGCTTGGCCGCGCCATTCTGGCGGCCGCCCACCGTGACCTGGTACCACTCCTCGCCCGCCTTGTCGACGCCGAGGATGCCGATGTGGCCCACGTGATGATGGCCGCAGGAATTGATGCAGCCCGAGATGTTCAGGTCCAGCTCACCGATTTCGAACAGGTAGTCCAGGTCGTCGAACTGGCGCTGGATGGCTTCGGCCACGGGAATGGAGACAGCATTGGCCAGCGCGCAGAAGTCTCCGCCCGGACAGGCGATGATGTTGGTCAGCAGGCCGACGTTGGGCGTGGCAAGGTTCAGGGCCTCGAGCTTTTGCCAGAGCTCGTGCAGGCGCGCGCGGCGCACGTCGGCCAGGATCAGGTTCTGTTCGTGCGAGACGCGCAGTTCGCCATAACCGAAGTCGTCGGCCAGGTCGGCCACGGCGTCCATCTGGTCCGCGGTGATGTCGCCCGGCGGCACGCCGGTGGGCTTGAGCGACACGGTCACGGCAGCATAGCCGGCGACCTTGTGCGCGTGCACGTTGGTGCGCAGCCAGCGCGCGAAGCGTTTGTCGCCCGCCGCCAGTGCGGCGGTATTGTCGACGTCGGACGCGGCGGCGGCATCGTGTTGCGGCCACACAAAGCGCGACTTGATGCGGTCCACGAATTCCTGCGTGATGGTGTCGGGGCCGCCCTTGATGCGCTGCCACTCTTCATCGACCTGCTGCGCGTAAACCTCGGGCGTCAGGTCCTTGACCAGGATCTTGATGCGCGCCTTGTACTTGTTGTCGCGGCGCCCGTGCAGGTTGTATACGCGCAGCGCGGCCTGCAGATAGGTCAGCAGGTCCTGCCATTGGACGAAGGGATTGATCAGCTTGCCGACGATGGGCGTGCGGCCCAGGCCGCCGCCGATCCACACGCGAAAGCCCAGCTTGCCGTCGCGCTCGACAGCCTGCAGGCCGATGTCGTGCACGCCCACGGCCGCGCGGTCTTCAACGGCGCCACTGACCGCGATCTTGAACTTGCGCGGAAGGAAGGCAAACTCGGGATGCAGGGTGGACCACTGGCGGATGATCTCGCACCAGATCAGCGGGTCCACCAGCTCGTCCGGCGCAACGCCGGCAAAGTGATCGGTGGTGGTGTTGCGAATGCAGTTGCCGCTGGTCTGGATGGCGTGCATCTGCACCGTGGCGAGTTCGGCCAGGATGTCTGGCACGTCTTCCAGCTTGGGCCAGTTGAACTGGATGTTCTGGCGCGTGCTGAAATGCCCGTAGCCGCGATCCCACTTGCGCGCGATGTGCGCCAGGGTTCGCAACTGGCGCGACGCCAAGAGGCCATAGGGAATGGCGATCCGCAGCATGGGCGCATGGCGCTGGATGTACAGGCCGTTCTGCAGGCGCAGGACGCGGAAGTCGTCCTCGGTAAGCTGGCCGTCGAGGAAGCGGCGCGTCTGATCGGCAAACTGCGCGACACGCTGCTCGACAAGCTGTTGGTCGACGGGGTCATACACGTACATGTCTTACTGCCCTTGAAGTCTTCTCGGTCTGAAACCCCAGGATGGGGCGGGCGCACGGCGCCGGCAAAACGGGATTCATAACCGTAACAGGCAGCCGTTCCGAGCGTCTAAGTCATTCTGGTAATAAAGAAATAAGGCCCCCACGCCGCGCGCGCTTCGCACGCTAGCTGCCCCCCGAGGGGGCTGCCCCGCCTTCGGGCGGCCGGGCGGCGGGGCGGCTGTTTTTGCGGAGAGGGGGCGTTACGCCCTTTGCGTGGAATGAATGATGATTGTTGGCTGCGGATGCACTCTTAGATCAATGCTTGCGGTGTCGCGGAGCTCGCGCTTTGCGTAGCACGGCTGCCAGCGGGCGGGTTAATTGAAGAAAGCACGCGCGCGAGGACCGGGTGACGCCGCTGTCTATTGATACGCGCGGGGGCTATTTTTGCAAAGGGTGGAAATGCAGCCTTTGCGGGAGGTCATGGGCAGCGCTGGTGTGGGGCGGCGTGGTCGTTGCATATGCATAGTTGCAACCTGCCGCGCTGGCGCCTGACGCCGCGTGGCTATAGCGCCGCGTTCACCGCCCAGCGCGCGACAAACACCAGGATCGTCACCAGGCATGCCGCGAGCAGCAGGCCGGTGGCAATCAGGGGACCGGGTTTGTTGTGGGCGATGTCGGCGTCGTAGCCGCGGCCGCGGCGTACGCCGAAGAAGGCCCACAGCACGGAGCGGACCGTGCGCAGGAAACTGAGCATTTGCGCCTCCTGGCGGAAGTTCTGACTGTCCACTGTAGACGCGGAGGTGCCGGCTAGATAGACGCAGATCGGCGTCAGCCGACCGTATCAGTTGGCGCGGCGGCGTGGGCGCCGATGCCGCGAACGATGTGTTCCAGCAATTCGCGCGCGGCGGGCGAGATGTGGCGGCCGGCGCGGCTCAGGACGTGCAGGCTGCCCTGGTTCAGGATCGGATTGGCCAGCGGCAGGCTTGCCAGCCGCTGGGCGTGCATGTCTGCCGTGACGGCGATGGGGGGCGTGAGCGCATAGCCGATTCCCGCGGCCGCGAACTGCCATAACGCCTTGAAGGACGAGGTGGTCAGCACGTTATGCAGCCGGATCTGCTCGCTGATCTCGGCGGCCTGGATGTGCTGGCGCACGCCAAAGCCCTCCTGCATGGACGCGCCGGGATAGTCGGCCAGGTCCGTCAGCAGCAGGGGACGGCCCAGCCGCGTCAGCGGATGATCCTGGCGCACGATGGCGCGGATCGGTTCGGGGCGGGAGTAATGCGTGCGCAGCCGGGCGTCATTGGGCGGCTGGAATACCAAGCCGATATAAGCGCGGTCATCGACGATGCGCTGGACGATTTCAGACGTGCGGGCGACGTCGATGTCCAGCGTGACCTCCGGATGGCTGCGCCAATAGCCCGGCAGGACGCGGTCGAACATGAGTTCGACGAAGCCTTCGCCCAGCACCAGGTCGATGTGGCCGCGCTCGGCCTTGCGCAGGCTGTCGATTTCAGAGAAGAAGCTTTCCTGGATGTCCTGCTGGCGCTTCACGTAGCGGGCCAGGATGTGGCCGGCGTCGGTGGGCACCAGCCCGCGTCCGCGCCGCTCGAAGAGCGCCATGCCGCAATCACGTTCCAGCGCGGCGATGGCGCGGCTGACGGCGGAAGGGTCCATCTCAAGCGCTTCGGCGGCGCCGCGCACCGATCCCCGGCTCATGACCTGCATGAAATAGTGGGTGCGGCGGGCGTCGAGTTGTTCATCCATGGCTGCAGGCTCCGGGCAGAATGCGGCTGATTCCCCACGGTGCTGATAAGGGTTTACCCGTATTTCGCGTGGTTCGGTGCAAAATTTTCCGGGGAAGGGCGCATCCGTTGCATTTTACGCAACGTTTCTCGGCGGACGGTGTCATGGTTGTCCGCCAAAGGGGTGGGCGAAAATTGCGCAGTCCGAACCGGCCGCCCGTCGCGCGCGCCGTCTGCGCCGTAATGGCCGTTTGAATCGACCGGATCGCGGCCTGAGCGCCGTCGCTTGAATCCCTCCGAATTCGCTTGCCCCGCGGGCTCCGGCCTCGACGTCCAGGCGTTGGCTTCCGGTTCATCGGCCCGCTGCCACGATCACTATTCACGTCATCAGGGGAAAACCAATGTCTCATGCCAGCGCCAGCCTGGCCCTGCCTTCCATGCCGCTATCGGGGCGCGTGCGCATGCTTGCCGCCATCCTGTTGGTGGTCGTCATAGCTGAAGCGATCGGCAGCGTCACCTTCTCGGTCGGTCCGGGCAAGATCATCCTGCAGCCCATGCTGTGGGCCATCTTCATCGGCGCGGTGGTCGCCGCTTTCGGCCAGCGCCTGCCGTCGTCCCTCGGCATCGACAAGGCGATGCAGACCCGCATCAGCGGCTACCTCCAATTTGCGCTGCTGCCATTCCTGGCCAAGCTGGGCCTGATGGTGGGCGGCGCGCTGCCGCAGGTGCGCGAGGCCGGCTGGGCGCTTGTGTTCCAGGAGTTCGGCCACTTCTTCGGCACCATGGCCATCGGTCTGCCGCTGGCGCTGCTGCTGGGCATCAAGCGCGAGGCCATCGGGGCCACGTTCTCGGTGGGCCGCGAGCCCAGCCTGGCGATCATCGGCGAGCGCTACGGCATGAACTCGCCGGAAGGCCGCGGCGTGATGGCTGAGTACATCACCGGCACGGTCATCGGCGCGCTGTTCGTCGCCTTGATGGCCGGCTTCATCACCAGCCTGAACATCTTTGACCCGCGCTCGCTCGCCATGGGCGCCGGCGTGGGCTCCGGCAGCATGATGGCCGCCGGCGTCGGCGCGATCGCCTCGCAGCAGACGCCCGAGATGGCGCATCAGGTCGCGGCACTGGCCGCCGCAGCCAACCTGCTGACGACCGTGGTGGGCGTGTACTTCACCCTGTTCATCTCGCTGCCCACGACGATCTTCCTGTACGGCAAGCTTGAGCCCGTGCTGGGCCGCTTCTCGCGCGGCAAGGGCGAAGCCGTGGTGGACGACAGCGTGTCGGAAGACGTGCCCGCGCACAACGCCAAGATGGGCTTCGGCGACCGTCTGACCGCCTATGTCATCTGTGGCCTGTTTGCGCTGGTGGGCAACCGCCTGGGCTACAACGTGCCGTTCGCGGACGCGCTGCCGGGCATGGGCATCATCGTCCTGCTGGTCGTCATCACCGACCTGATCCTGCGCGTCGTGCCGAAGCTGCCCGCCGTGTTCGTGCTGTCGGTGATCGCCATGACGGCCGGTTGCCCGGGCGTGCTGCCGTATTCGGATCAGATCATCGCGATGGTCGGCAAGGTCAACTTCCTGCCATTCACGACGGTGATCCTGGCCATGGCCGGCCTGTCGATCCTGAAGGACCTGCCCGCGTTCCGCAAGCTGGGCTGGAAGATCGTGGTGGTGTCGCTGGCCGCCAACGCCGGTACCTTCATGGGCGCCACGATGATCGCGGAATTCTTCCACTGATTGATCGCGCCCAAACGACAAAGCCGCCTGTTGTCAGGCGGCTTTTTGTTGGGCGCGGCGATCAGGGTGCGGCGCCCGGCCGATAGCGCGCGTTGTCGGTGACGTTCTCGGTGGGGCCGATGTTGGCCACCGGGGGGATGCCGACGCCGGCTGCCTTCAAGGCGACAGCGGCCTGCAATTCCACCTGGGGATTGCCCATCGCGACGCGGTAGGGCTGCAACGGCGCCAGGCCTTCGATGGTGCCCCAGTCATTGGCGGTGTCGGCGCGTTGCGCCACCGGGTCGGGGCGCGCGGCAAAGTCTTCGACCGCGCGCCGCATCCGGGCGTCCGCGTACAGATCGCGCAATTCATCGATGTTGACGGCGGGGGCGGTGAGAAGCAGCGGCGCGCGGGAAGCGTCGGCTTTGTCTCTGACGGGCGAGGCGTCGTGGTCAGTCCGGGCCGCATTTTCGGCCTGGGTGCGTTCCATGCGCTGAGTTTCGCGGGCAGCCTGGGCCTGCGCGGCGCGCTGCGCCTGCCGGGCCGCAAAATTCTGCGCGGCGCGTTCGGCTTCCCAGGCCGGGCGGTTTTCATCCAGCATCGAGACGCGCGCGGGGTAGGGCGCGGGGATGTGGGAGATGGCGGAGATCGCAGCAATGGACATGCGGGGCTCCTTATCGTGGTTGACCTTGAGGTTGGTCTGTCCAGGGAAGTTGCAGGTTCACTGTAGCAGAGCCCCGTACGCCCCGCGTGCGAGAGTTTTATCCATCTGTGGATTTCGTAACCGTCTCCCAAGTCGTCAATTCCGCCTGCAAGGCGGCCAGCTTGCCCCGCACCAACGCCAGCGCGTCGCTGCCGAGCAGCAGGTGGGCGGGCGGGTGATCGGCGTTGATGGCGGCCACCATGGCGCGTGCAGCCTTGCGGGGGTCTCCCAGTTGGCGACCGCTTTTCTCTTCGCGGGCCTTGCGGATGGGGTCGAAGATCGGGTCGTAATCCGCAATGGCGCGCGGTGTGCGCGTCATGGATCGGCCCGCCCAATCAGTGCGGAACGATCCCGGTGCCACGGCCGTCACGGCAATGCCCAACGGCTGCACTTCCTTGCCGAGGGATTCGGAAATGCCCTCCAGCGCGAACTTGCTGCCGCAGTAGTACGCGATGCCCGGCATGGTGATGTGGCCGCCCATGGAGGTGATGTTCAGGATGTGGCCGCGCCTGCGCTGGCGCATGAATGGCAGGACCGCCTTCATCATTGCGACCGCGCCGAACACGTTCACGTCGAACTGCCGCCGCATTTCCGACAACGGCGACTCTTCCATCACGCCTTCATGGCCGTAGCCCGCGTTGTTGACCAGCACGTCGATGGCGCCGACGCTGGCCTCGATATCGGCCACGACGCCGTCGATGGCGTCAAAGTCCGTGACGTCCAGAATGCGGCCGATGGCTGCGTCAGGAGACAAGGCCTCGAATGCGATCCGCGAGGGGTCGTTGCGCACCGTTCCAACCACGCGGTGGCCTGCTGCAAGGGCTTCCTCGGCCAGGGCGCGGCCGAAGCCGCTGCTGACGCCGGTGATCAGCAAGGTTTTGGGGGAGGTCATGGAGAATGCTCCGAAGTCACTGAAAAATGCATGGTAGTCTTGCAAAAATGGACGGATAAGCCGCAATTGCCTGCTTATCTTGCACAAAACTATGAATGCGAATTCCAAGGTGTTCCGCGACGCGGGGGACTTCAGTCCCGCCGGCAGCCGCATGGCTGCACTGCTGCGCGACCTGGCGCCCAACGAGGGCTACAACCTCACGGCGCTGCCCAGCGTGCGCGTGCTGCGCGCCAACCGGGCGCTGGCGCGCACGCCGGTGCTGTACGACCCCGGCATCGTGATCGTCTGCCAAGGCCGCAAGCGCGGTTATTTCGGCGATCGGCTGTATCTGTACGACGAGCAGCATTACCTGGCCGTGTCGGTCCCCGTGCCCTTCAGCATGGAGACTGACGCCGCGCCCGATCGCCCGCTCCTGGCGCTGTACCTGCATCTGGATTTCGCGCTGGCGGCGGAAGTGGCCTCGCAGATAGACGACGCCGGTTTTGCGGCGCCGATGCAGGCGCCGCAAAGCATGTTGTCGACCCCGATGGACGACGCAATGCGAACGTCGGTGCTGCGATTCATCGAGGCCATGAGCCGGCCGTTGGAAGCCGCCGTGCTGGGGCCAGGTCTGTTGCGCGAGCTTTATTTCCGCGTGCTGACCGGCCCGCAGGGCAGTTCGATTCGGGAAGCGCTGTCCCTGCGCGGGCAGTTTGGCCGGATCGGCAAATCCCTGCGCCTTATCCACGCCGAGTATGCGTCGTCGCTGGACGTGACCCGGCTGGCTTATGAGGCGGGCATGAGCCTCCCAAGCTTCCACAGCCATTTCAAAGCGGTCACGCAGGTTTCGCCCATGCAATACGTGAAATCGACCCGCCTGCACCAGGCGCGCCTATTGATGGTGCGGCAGGACCTGACGGCCGAGACGGCAAGTCAGGCGGTGGGCTACACGAGCCCATCGCAGTTCAGCCGGGAGTTCAAGCGCCTGTTTGGCCTGACACCGGCGGCAGAGGCGAGGCGCATGCGCGAAGGCTTCGCCCTGCCGCCGTTTGAAGACGCCACCTACGTGTCGTCACACTGAATTCAGGGCTTGGTGGCCTGCATCGACGGGCGCTGGCTGAAGCCTTCGTACCAGGCTGCCGTGGCCGGGTGCGAAGCGCGCCAGTCCAGATCCGGGAATCGGAAGTCCAGGTAACCCAGCGCGCAGCCGATGGTGATGGTGCCGATATCCAACCGGCCTTCGAGGCCCGCGGCATTCTTTTCGATGAGCGCGAGGCCGTCGCGCACCTTTCCGAGCTGCCCCTCCACCCAGCCATCCCAGCGCAACGCCTCGGGACGCAGCACGGTCTCGTAGCGCGCCAGCAGCGCGGCGCCCAGCATGCCGTCGGCCATGGCCTGCTCCGTCAGCACCTGCCAGCGGTCCTTGCCCGTGGGGAAGAACGATCCGCCGCCCAAGTCGTTCAGGTACTCGCAGACGACGCGGCTGTCGAACAGCGCCTGGTCTTCGTCGGTGATGAAGGTGGGCACCTGGCCCAGCGGATTGCTCGGAATGATGGTCTGGTCGCGGGCGACGGGACCGGCCGCGCTGGGCAGCTTTTCAAGACGATCGACCAGGCCGAGCTCATGGGCAATGACCATGCACTTGCGTACGAAGGGCGAAGCAGGCGAGAAGAAGATTTTCATGGGGTTCCCTGTCGGTGAGAGGCGTCAGTGTTGCGCAGGGGGCGAACGCTGTCCAGCCTGCTTGCGGATGACGGACGGGAAGGCATGAAAAGAAGGGCGCCGACGATGGCCTGGGCGGCGCGATCGTGGGCGTGGGAGACAGGCGCCGCGTCGGGCGACGCGCGCCTTGCCTGTCGACGGTGCCGGCGCCGTTGCGGACCGGCCCGCGCTGCTTATTCCGTGATGCCCGTTTCCAGGCAGGGCTTGAATTCCCCGGTTTCGGGGTCGCGCAGGAACAGGACGCCGGTGGCAACGCCGAAGTACGTGCCGTGCAGTTCCAGTTCGCCCTTTTCGACGCGGCGGCGGATCGACGGGAAGGTCATCAGGTTGTTCAGGCTGTGCTCGACGGTGGCCAGTTCCAGGCGCTTCAGGTTGGCCTGGCGGTCGCCGGTGGCGGGATCCATGCGCTTGGCGACGGGCTCGATCTGCGACATCCATTTGCCGATGAAATCGCCTTTGCTCAGCGGCGTGGCGTCGTCGAAGAAGAAGCGGATGCCGCCGCACGATGCGTGGCCCAGCACGACGATGTGCTTGACGTTCAGGCCGTTGACCGCGAATTCGATGGCGGCGCTGGTGCCGTGGTACGACGATTCCGAGTCGGGGTCACAGGGCGGCACCAGGTTGGCCACGTTGCGCACGACGAACATCTCGCCGGGGCCGGCGTCGAAGATCACTTCGGGCGACACGCGCGAGTCGCAGCAGCCGATGATCAGGATTTCCGGGCTTTGGCCGATTTCCGCCAAATTTTGATAGCGGCTGCTTTCCGTCTGAAAGCGGCCGTCCAGGAAAGATTGATAGCCTTCGGAGAGTCTTTTGGGAAACATGATCTTCACTTCCTAGTATCGAGGCCAGGCTTGCTGGCGCGCCGGCATACGCAAGAAGGGGCTTCGTGTGGAAGCCCCTTTTATCGAGTCGGCAGTTAGGATTTTCCCATAAGTGGCCTGATAGCCACCTGTCTAAACCCTGATCTCGTTAGGGTTTTTGGCGGCCCGTTTGACTTCGGGCAGACCTAGCGGGCGGCCACGTCCAGCGCGTTCACGCGGGCGAATTCAAGCGGGGTGATGGCCTTGACCACCTTGATCTGGCCGGGCGCGAAGGGGCCGACGACGTCTTCGCTGATTCTGCCGACCTCGCGGTTCTGTGCGTCGTACAGGACATAGGTCAGCAGGACGCTGTTGACGTTGCGCTCTGACTGGTTGGCAAGAAAGCCGGTGATGGTGGAGACGTTGCGGGTGCTGTCGCGCACGGCCTGGACGTTGCCCAGGGTGATGCCGTAGGCAAGGGTCTGCGCGCCGGCGTTGGCGGACAGGCCGGCCAGCACGGCAAGCGTGGCAAGGGCAAGTTTTTTCATGGCGGTCTCCTGATGCCCGCAACGCGGCGGATGTGGCGCGGCCTGCGGCGCGGGGTATGCGTATCTCACTCCTTTCTGTCCGGGGAGACAACGGGCCAGATGGATGAATGGGTAACAGGTTGCGGCGGATGTTGCGAAGGCTGGGCGTTTGTCCGATGATGACCGGGCCGGCGCCTTGGCCGGCGGACCGTGCCGCCCGCGTCGCGCGTGCCATTGCGCTTGGGGGCGCTCAAGGGAGGAACTCATGCTTTCCCGTACCAGCCAGTTGGCTTCGGCCATCCTGTTGTCCGCATGCTTTGCCGGCGCGCAGGCGCAAACCCCCGCTGCTCCCTCAACCGCCAAGACGCCCACGCCGCAGCAGCAGCGCATGTCGGACTGCAACAAGGCCGCGGAGGGCAAGAAGGGCGATGACCGCAAGACGTTCATGAGCAGTTGCCTGAAGGGCGAGGAGCCCGCCAAGCAACTGACGCCGCAGCAGCAGAAGATGAAGGACTGCAATGCCAAGGCGGCGGAACAGAAACTGGCCGGCGATGCGCGCAAGACGTTCATGAGCACCTGCCTGAAGGGTTGAACGGCCCGGGAACAAAAAATCGCCAGACGGCTGTCTGGCGATTTTTTTTGCTTGCGCTCAGGTGCCTGATACCCATGGCACAGCGGCTCAGGCTGAAGGCCGTCTCAGGCGGGTGTCAGACACCGGAACGCGGGCGCCTGGCGCCAAAGCGTCCAAGCTCAGGCCGTCGCAATCGGTGTGACCGGCGAGCCGATCGCGTGCGGCAGGCGCAGGGGCGGGGCCGTCAGCATGAAATGATGGCGGCCGTTGGCGTGCAGGAATTCCGCCAGGTCCTTCAGATACCAGAGCTCGGCGAGCGGCAGACCCAGCTTGAACAGGCAGTGGTGATGCAGCGGCAGCATGGGGCGCGCGCCGGCCTTTTCGCGGGCGGGATAGGCCTCGACTGCGTAGTTGTCGGCGCAGATGGCAGCGATGCCGCTGTCGGTGATCCATTGCAGCAGCGCGTTGTCGGTGCCATCCAGCGCGGCGCCGTAGGTGTGCAGGACCTCGGCGTCCGGCGTGCCGTTCATGGCGACCACGGCCTCGGCGTAGCCGGTGCGCAGCACGAGCATGTCGCCGGACTCGACCGTGATGCCGTCCGTTTCCAGCACGTGCATCAATTCGGCATGGCCGATCAGCGTGCGGCCGGGGCCGTAATGGCGGAACAGGTCCACCAACACACCGCGCCCCTGCATGCCTTTCTGCGCCAGATTCTCGACGCCCAGCTTCAGCGCGGCGGACGGGCCGCCGCTGTTGCAGCCGCAGCCGGTATGGTCGCCATCGGCCGGGCCGACGACGTCGACGCCCGCCTGAAAGCCGTTGTAGTAGCGCAGCTCCGGCTTGCCGTCGCCGTCGGCGTCGAACAGGGCGCCCACGTGCGCCAGCGCGTCCCATTGCGTCGAGTACTGCATGGACAGCAGCACCTGGTCGTCGCTCAGCACGTCGAGCGCGTCCGGGTTCACGTTTTTCAGCGGGAAGTTCAGGTACGGCGTGTCCTTGAGCTTCGTGGGACTCAACTGCGGCGGATGGCGGCGCGGGTTGAGCACGTTGCCGCCCGGCAGGTCCAGCGGCAGGGACAGGCAGAAGGTCTTGCCGGCGCGGATCTCGCGTGCGCCCTTCAGAACCTGTTCTTCAGTGATGAGGTTCAGGCGGCCGAGTTGGTCGTCGGGCCCGAAGTCGCCCCAGTTGGAACCTTCGGGCCGTTGCTTCCAGCGTTGCATGCGGCTTACTCCGTCAGGAAGTCGACGACCGCGCGGGTGAAGGCTTCCGGTTGCTCCCAGTTCGAGATATGGGAGGTGTTCAGTTCGACATAGCGCGCGCCGGGAATGGCGGCGGCCAGTTCCTGGCCTTGGGCGGGCGTGGCGGCCAGGTCGTGCGTGCTGCCGATGACCAGCGTGGGCGCCTTGATGGAGGCGACCTGTTCGCGGAAGTCGGCGTCGCGCAGCGCGGCGCAGTTGGCGGAGTAGCCGGCGTCGG
>DALZRX010000066.1:0-12636 GCA_032015805.1 Achromobacter sp. | reverse complement strand
CGAGGGCGCCGCTGCAGAAGGCGACCTGGCAGGTGATGCGCGACGCGTTCAGGCCGCTGGCGTCGGCCAGCGCGGGGTTGCAGGCCAAGGCGCGCATGGCCCGGCCGGCGCGCGTGCAGAACAGCAGCAGCGCAAACCCGACCAGCAACACGGCCGTGGTGGAGACGGCTGCGATCTGGGTCCAGGTGACGCTGGCGTCGCCCAGACGGACGGGCGTGGCGAGCGGCAGCTTGAACATCAGCGGGAAGGACCCTGCAATGCCCTGGCAGAAGGCAATCAGCAGCATGGAAAGCGCCAGCGATCCGATCATCGTGATGGCCGGACCGGCGCGCAGCAGGCGGCGGAAGACCAGCAGGTGAAAGGCCAGCGCCATGGCGCCGGTCAGCGCGCACGCGGCAAGGAGCGCCAGCACAAGCGGCAGTCCTTGCGCGCTCAGCGCATACGTAAGATAGGCGCCCACCATGGCGTACTGCACGTGGGCGATATTGGGAAACTTGACCAATCCGTACACCATGCTCAGGCCCAGCGCAATCAGCGCCAGGTCGGAACAGCGCAGGAGCGTGTCGACCAGAATCTGGATCATCTTGTTTGCTCGAAAAACATCGGAAGCGCCGCGACGGCTCGTCGCGCCGCCAGCGGAAAAAAAGCCGGACCCGCTCCGCGGCGAGCCCGGCCAAGGCCTTATCAGCGCACGACGATCTTGCCCTGATCGGATTTGAGCTTGGCGTAAGGCGGGTCGATACGCTGGCGATCGCTGTCGAACTTGATGAACCCGGTGACGCCCTCGTATCCCTTCTGGCCAAGTTGGGTCAGCGCGGCCTGGACGTCGGCGGGCGCGGTGGACTTGGCCTGGTTCATGGCGGCGGCGGTCAGCAACACGGCGTCATACGCGTAGCCGGTATAAGACGTCTTGAATCCTTCCTTGTGACGCGCCTTGAACGCCTCCGCGTACTCGCGGCCCTTGGGGCCCAGCACCGAACCCACTTCCATGCCGATCTGGCCCTGCGCGATGTCGGCGGGCGTGTCGCTCAGGCACATGCTCAGCAGGATGCCGTACCACGGCGTCTTGCGCAGGCCCAGTTCAAAGGCCTCGCGGTTGATGACGGCGGACTCTTGGCCGTAGGCGGTGTAGATGTAGGCGTCGGGGTTGCTGCGCGACATCTGTTGCAGTTCGCGTCGATACGTCGACTGGCCGGCGGTGTACAGCACTTCGGTCACGATCTTGCCGCCCAGCTTCTCGAATTCTTCCTTGTAGCCGTGCGCCACGCCCTGGCCGTAGGCGTTGTTGGGCGCAATGATGGCGACGTTGCGGTATCCCTGGTCCCAGGTGTCCTTGGCCGAGAACTTGTTGCCTTTGTCCTCCAGCCCGATCAGGTTGAACGAGGTGGCGCCCAGGTCGCGGATCTTCACGCTGGTGCTGGCGATGTTGATATGCGTGACGCCTTCCTTCACCAGGTACTGCCCCAGCGGAATCGAGATGCCGGACGAGTATTCGCCGATGACCACCGGCACCTTGTCCACGCTGACCAGCTTGCGTGCCGCGTTCAGCGCGGTCGTGGGATTGCCGCCCGAGTCCTCGATGATCACGGCGAACTTCTTGCCCATGACGCCGCCGTCGGCATTGACCTTCTCGACGGCGAGGTCCACGGCGCGGCGCACGTCCTCACCCACGGTGGCGTTGGCGCCCGTCAGCGACAGGACGGCGCCCATCTTGACGGTTTCCTGCGCTTGCGCGCCTGCGCCGGCCAGGGACAGGACGAGTAGGGCGGCGGCAGCGAGCGGCCGAATGGTGAATTGCATGGTGTTTCCCCTCGGAGACTGCCGGATCCGCGTCTGTGCGAGTTGATGCCGGCAATGCTTGAAAACCAGCGGGCGGGCCCGTGGCGCGTACCGGGACAGGAATGGATACCAATATCGAAAATTGCATCCAATCCTGATCGCGTGGATGCAAATATACGAGGCGGCACGCGTGCCGCCAATATGGGGTTAACCCGTTACTCATTGTTTCGAACAGTGTTTTGATTGAGGCCGGTTGCACCGGCAACCATCGCAGGGCAACCGCCGGGCGTGTTCGCTCAGCGCGCCGCCGGCGAGATGGGCCGCGGTGTGGACTGGCGCTGGGCGCGCTGGCTCAGCCAGACGCTGCCAATCACGACCGCCATGCCGGCTAGTTGCAACGGCGACAGACTCTGCCCGAGAAGGGCCCATCCGAGCAGCGTGGCCGAAAGCGGGCTCAGGAAGCCCAGCGACGACACGGCTGCGGGTTCCAGTCGCGCCACGCCGCGGAACCACAGCACATACGTGAATGCCGCGCCGATGAGTCCAAGCCAGGCGAGACCCAGCACATTCACCAGTGAGAAATGCGGCAGGGGCGCTTCGGCGAGCAACGCGGCGGGAACGAGGAGGATGCCGCCCGCCGTCAACTGCCACGACGTGAAGGCGAGCGCCGAGACAGGCGGTTGCCAGCGGCGGCTCAGCACGGTGCCGAACGCCATGGATGCCGCGCTGCCCAGTCCGGCCGCGATGCCGATCGGGTCCAGCGCCGCCTTGGGCGTCAGCACCAGCAACGCCACGCCGGCCAGGCCTGCCATCGCCGCCGCGACGGACAGTCCGCGAACGGGGAATCCCAGCAGCAGCCGGGCAAGCCCGATCACGATCAGCGGCTGGATCGCACCCAGCGTGGCCGCCACCCCGCCGGGCAGGCGGTAGGCGGCAACAAACAGCAAGGCCCAGAACACCGAAAAATTGAGCGCCCCGAGTGCGAACACGCGCAGCCACCAGATGCCGTGCGGCAGCGTGCGCACCCAAAGGAGCAGCAGGATGCCGGCGGGCAGTGCGCGCAGCATGGCGACCGTCAGCGGATAGTCCGGCGGCAGCATCAGGGTGGTGACGACATACGTGCTGCCCCAGATGGCAGGGGCCAGCGCGGTCAGGAGCAGGTCGGCGTTGCGCGGCATGAAGCGGGGCTGGGTGTGCCGGCGCTGCGCGCGCAACGCCGGCTTGCGGCCGTCAATACATATGCTGGCCGCCGTTCATGGCCACGTTGCTGCCCGTCATGAATCCCGCAGCATCGCTGCAGATGAATGCGATCAGCGCCCCGATTTCCTCGGGCTCGCCCAGCCTGCCCACGGGGATCTGCGGCAGGATCTTCTCTTGCATGACTTCCTGTGGCACGGCCTGCACCATGCGCGTGGCCAGGTAGCCGGGCGACACGGTGTTCACGGTGACGCCCTTCTTGGCGACTTCCAGCGCCAGCGACTTGGTGAAGCCGTGTATGCCCGCCTTGGACGCGGCGTAGTTGGTCTGCCCGAATGCGCCCTTGCTGCCGTTCACGGACGAGATGTTCACGATGCGGCCCCAGCCCCGGTCCGCCATCGGGCCGCACAGCGGCTGCGTCATGTTGAACATCGAGTCCAGGTTGCTGTGCATGACTTCGGCCCAGTTCTGCGCGCTCATCTTGCGCAAGCTGGCGTCGCGGGTGATGCCGGCGTTGTTCACCAGGATGTCGATCTGGCGCCCGTCTTCCTCGAGGTTGCGGACGAGCGCCTGGCAGGCGTCGAAGTCCGCCACGTCCACCTTGTACATGGCAAATGTGCGGCCTTTGGCCGCTTCTTCCTTGATCCATTCGCGCGTGGCGCTTTCGCTGGAATGGTAGGTGACGATCACGTCGTGGCCGGCGTCGTGCAGCGCCACGGCGATGGCGCGGCCGAGGCATCCCGCTCCGCCCGTGATGAGGGCCGTGCGTTTATTTGTCATGGCGGGCTCCCTGCTGGTGGGCGTCCTGCATGGCCGCGCAGGCCGCGGCCATCTGGTTGGTCATCATGGACCACATCTGCGCGAAGGGCGACGTGTCGGGAGCGGCGCCGTTGGCCTGCTTGAACCATTCGCACATCGCCTCGCCGAGGCCGGCGGCCAGAGTCGCCTGTTCCTGAAGGGCGGCGTGGGTGAGGGCCTGGCTCGCTTCGAGCTGTGTCTGCCAGCGCTTGCGCGCGAGTTCGCCCATCGCGGGCGCGATTTCCTGCCAGTTGTCGGCGGGCTTGATGGGAGCGAGGGAGGACAGATACTGTCCGGTGCTGTCGCCAGCCAGCCGCTGGCCCAGTTCAAGCCAGCGCTGCTGGCTTTCCTGCGCAAGCTGGGCGAGGCGCTGGCAAAAGGCGACATTGGCGCCGGTGAGTCCGTTGGGCATGGAGGCATTTGCTTTCTTCATCATCCGTCCTTGTAAGTGAGAGATAAGGGGAAACGAATACACGCGAGCCTCATGCCATCCGGCAGAGGGGCTTGCCAGTCAACGATAGCCCAGCGAGCGCCGTTACGGCCAGCGCCGGTGGTCTGATCCGGGCGCCCGCGTTTGCGCACAAGCAAATCTTGACGCGGCGCCTCGCATGGTGTCCCATCGCAACGATGCACCCGCACTAATCGCACCTTACTGGAGCGGAGACCCCTTGCCGACATCCGGCCTGATGGAACGCGTACCGTCGTGGCGCTACCTGCCCGTGGCCTTGGCGCTGGTCCTGCCGGTGATCGCCTGCCTGGCATGGACGTGGTGGCACGCGCAGAAGGAGCAGCGCCATGAAGCGGAATCGGCCGCGCGCATCGTGCGGGTGCAGACCGAACTCATCCTCGCCCAGGCCTGGGAGTTGTTGGACCGGGTGGCCTCGCTGACGGCCCTGTCGTGCGAAAAGGCCTTACCGGACCTTCAGCGCTGGGGCACGTTGAATCCCTACATCCGTTCGCTGATTCTCGCGCGCGGCGACCACATCTACTGCTCGTCGGCAGTGGGCAAGACCGCCTACGCGGTTTCCGAGTTTCGCAGGTGGCCGGTGAGCGTGTCGCCAGACCGATGGCTGTTCACCGTTGCCGGGACGCCGCTTGCGCCGGACCGTCCGGCGATCCTGCTGGGCCGCCCCGGGGTCGAAGGCCATAGCGCTGTCGTGGTGGTCGACGGCCGTTACGTGCAGGATCTGCTGAACGCCGTGGCAAGCCTGCGCGATTATCAGGTCGAGCTGCAGGTGGGCGAAGGCGGTGCGCACATCCGCAATGATTCCCGGGGCGCGGGCGAGACGTCCCGCGAACTGGTCTACAGCGAGACCACGAACCGCGACGGGCGTGCGGCCCTGACCATCCGCGTCAGTGCGTCGCCCGAAGCGGCCGTGCAGGCGTGGCAGCAGTTGATGATGACCTACCTGCCCGCGGCGGCGCTGATCGGATTCGGGCTGGCCGTGGGCGCTTACCGGCTCCAGGCGAACCGCCAGTCCATCAGGGAGCAGTTGCGCCGCGCGATTCGCGCCGACCAGTTCCGGGTGCATTACCAGCCCGTGTATGGCCATGCATTGGGCCAGTGCAGCGGTGTCGAGGCGTTGATGCGCTGGGAGCGGCCGGGCGTGGGCTTCGTGCGGCCGGACCTCTTCATCGCCGCGGCCGAGACCGAAGGCATGATCATCCCGCTGACCCGGCATCTGTTCACATTGATCGAGCAGGACATGCGCGACTGGACCACGCCGCCGGGCTTTCATGTCGGCGTCAACATCGCCGCCGAGCACCTGTCCAATCCCGAATTGACGGCCGACGTGGAGCGCTTTGTTGCCAACATCGCCGAACGGCAACCGACCGTGGTGCTGGAGATCACGGAACGCAGCCTGATCACCGACGACGGCCAGGCGCGGCGCAATATCGACGCACTGCGTGCAAGCGGCGTTCGCGTTGCCATCGATGACTTCGGCACTGGCCACTGCTCGCTGTCATATCTGCAGCGCTTTCCGGTGGATTACCTGAAGATCGACAAGGGTTTCGTGCATGCCATCGAGCCCACCGGCGAAGACGCGCCGGTGCTGGACGTCATCATCACGCTTGCGCATCGCCTGGGCCTGGCGGTGCTTGCTGAAGGCGTCGAAACCGACGTGCAGTTCCGTTATCTGACTCAGCGAGGCGTGGCGTTCATCCAGGGATATCTGTTTGCGCGCCCGATGCCATCGGCGCAGTTCGTGAGCTGGTATGCCGGACAGGCGCCGCTGAGCGAGGCGCCGGCGCGCTCAGGACAGCTTGACGTCGGGTGACGGCTTGTCGCCCGACGGGGGTTTGGCGAAGAACAGGTCCGTGATGGCCTGGCTGTCCATGGGTTCGCCGTTGATCGCGCGCGTGAGCAGTTCGGCCCCCAGCAGTTGCACGGAAAACACCAGGTCCGGCTGCACGCGGCGTATCTTTTCCAGATGCTTGCTGGTGTTGACCAGGGCGACGGTCTTGGCGCCCTCGGAGCCGGTGGCTTCCTTCGCGGCCAGCACGATGAACGCGTTCTCGGCGTCGTCGTCCCGCAGCGCCAGCACATAGCGTGCGCGGCCGATGCCCGCCACATGCAGCACGTCGACGCTCGACGGATCGCCTTCTATCAGGTCGGTCGCGGCGGGATAGTCGTGTGCCGTGCCCGTCGGCACGATCACGGTGACTTCCTCGTTGCGGTTGCGCAGGCCTTGATAGACGCTCAGCGCAAGGGGCGTGGCGCCCGCGATGATGATGTGGTTCTTTCTCATGGCCGAGGAAAACCTGCCTTTGACGAGCCGTTTCAGATTGCCGCCGATCACCGGTCCGGCGATCGCGCTGACGGAGGTGGCGAACACGGTAATGCCAAGGATGATAATCGACGCGGTGAACAGGCGCGCCGTGCCGCTATGCGGAACGATATCGCCGTAGCCCACCGTGGACATGGAGACAATCGAGAAGTAGAGCGCGGTGCCGGCGTCGAGGATGGGCGGGTTGAATTCATTGCCCAGGTACAGCGCGCCGAACACGGCGTAGATCATCAGCGACAGCACACTGACCAGCGCGAACAGCGAACCCGCGGTCACGCTGGCGCGGTCGAAGCGACGCCAATAGGCCACCAGCGCAATCACGAGTATCAGGGTGTAGATGCCCAGTCCCGCGCGGCCGCCATCGCCCAGAATGGCGAACGTGCAGATCCCGATCAGCATCACCAGCGAAAACGCCCAGGCGATGCGCGCCTTGAGGATCAGGCCCAATGCAATGACCTGCAGGCCCACGCCGAGCACCAGGCGTGGGATCTCCAGCAGACCGACCACCCGCATGACCTCGTGCCAGTTATCCAGCGCCAGCCAGAACGAATATTCGCGCGCGCGGACCTCGCGCAGCACCGGATGCATGAAGGCGTATCCGTCCAGCGCCACCAGGATGGCGAGGCACCAGTTCGGCGGGAAGAACGCCTCGATCTTGCGGAGCCGATGGCGCAGGGACGGCTGGGGCAGACGCATGGAAGGCACGAGCCTCCTATATCAATATGGTATGGAAGACTATCAACAAAGAATTACTGGAATCGCGTCCGAGGTCATAAACTTTCCTCATCAGGCGGCTATCCGGAAGGATCGCCGCCGATATGGCAGTAACGCCCATCAGCAGCCAGGGTGGACGCATTGCCAGGCGTTGATCACGTTGCAGCCTGCGCAGGGACTAGAGAACCGGCGCGGGTCCACGGTCGGACCGTGCGTGAGTAGTATGAGGCACGAATGTTGGAATCGCGTGATCCAGGTAGAAGGCATCGGTGCCGGCCGATGACTCCGGGTTCACGTGTTGTTTTAGCGCGGCGTCTTACCCTTCGGGGGCAGCGCCGCGTTTTTTTCGCCCGGCGGCCTTGCGCCGGGCCGCCGTCAAACGGACGCGCTCGCGTCCGCTTCTTCGCTGCGCCAGGCTTGCTGCCCCTCTGCGCGCGCGGCCTGCCCCGATACCCGATAGTCAAGATCCAGCGTGATGTCGGCTGCAAACATGTAGCCCCATCCGTGGACCGCGCGTATGGGCAGCGTCATCTGGTTGGCCGCGGCCTTGCGGCGCAGGCGGCTGATCATCACGTCCACAAAGCGGCGGCGCGTGATGCCGCTGTCGGCTTCGTCCGCGCCATCGGCAAGAAAGGCGTCACGGCTGATCTTGCGATCGGGCGCCTTCACCAGCCGAGACAGGAAATCCCGTTCGCCGGTCGTCAGGCCCAGCGTCCTGCCCTTGGGGCTGATGAGCGTCCAGCCCTTGTTCGCCAGCCGCCAGCCTTCCTGTGCCGGTTCCTCGGAGGCTTGCGGGTCGGCCCCCGGGTCCATGCCGTCCAGACCGACGGCGCGCCGAACCAGCGCCTGCAGCACCGCTGCCAGTTCCAGTCCGGTCACGTCCGGCGGCAGGCAGGCGTCAGCGCCGCAGAGCAACGTGCGGATACGGCTTTCCGAGTCGGCGAATTGGGCGATGGCGACAATGCCCAGGCTGCGGTCGATGGCGCGCAGGCGCACGGCGGCGTTGTGCACATCGGGAAGCGGGGCCTCCAGGACGACCAGCGGGCTTGGGCGTCGGGAGTATCTGTCGTAGACATCCACGAGATCGTGGCAGCGGCGGACGTTGAATCCCAAATGGGACAGGGACTCCACCAGTCTGGCATGCCTGGCGTCGTCACTGCCAAGAAAAATGACATCCAGCGTGTTGTTCATTGATGCTTCCAATGAGGCGGCGCGGCTCGGTGCGTTGACGCCAAAAAAAGCCGGACGCCTGTCAGAGCCATGTCGTTGCCGGCCGTTGTGGGCGCTTACCCTGTAAAAGGCACGCCCGTGTTTCATTTAAACACGGGCGTGTTTTTTTGTGAAGATACGTTTCTATAGTTTCGGACAGTAACAGCGCGACCGGGCACAATAGCCCGCTTTCGTTGAAACAGCGTTTGATTGCGCAGGTATACCGGAAAAATAATATGCATTACGGATACATTATTTGCACTTTCGCGTGGAGTCAGTCCCATACACTCGTGCCGCTTTTTTTGCTCCTGGCTTTACCGCTGGCCAACATGGCGGCGGCAGGCGCGAAGGGGGTGAGTCGCTGCAAGCTGATGAAAGAAATGACTTTTATGGGGCAGGTTGCAGCGCGGAGCGCCACGCGTAGCATCACCATGCGTGAGGCCAGGGGGGCCTGCGGCGATTTATGGATTAGCCCGGAAATTGGGGCCTAATCCCCTTGTTTGGCCGCGGAACCGGAATGCTTTAATCCAAAAAAAACCATGCAAATTAATGTCTCGGGTTGATCGATTGGACACGTTTAGCCATCGTCTGCGCAACGCAAGAATGCTTCAGGGGTGGACTCAAAAAGACTTGGCGGTCGCAAGCAACCTGTCGCAAAGCGCCATCGGCAACTACGAAAGCGGTCAGCGTCAACAGCCTTCCAGCGATGCGCTCATCAAGCTGACGCGCGCCCTGCGCGTCAGTCCGCTCTGGCTCAGCACGGGCGAGGGGCCCATGCTTGACACGCCATCCGGCAGTGTCGGGACAGGCCGGCCGGGTGAGATACCCGACCCGCCTGCCTGGCCTTTCGAAACCATTACCTATGCGTCCTACGCCCGTCTCAGCCACCAGGAAAAGCGGCAGATCGAATTGGTGCTGGGCGCGTACATCAAGGCACGCGGCGAATAGTCCCCATCGGTTGTACGGGCGCCTGCGCGGGGCGGCGGACGTCGGCGGCCAAGCCGGCGCCGGCCGGATCGGTGCGCAGGCGGCTGCGCAGGCGTTCCACCGGGTCCGCGATCAGGTAGTTCAGTACCGCCGAGAAGCCGATGCATCCCGTGATGGCCATGGCGGCGAACAGCATCGGCTGATGCTCCTGGACGTCATGCATAAGCCAGCTGAACGCCATGATCACGAGCATGTGGCAGATGTACAGGGGATAGCTCAATTCGCCGATCGCCTTGTCCAGCCGGTGGCGCGACTGGAATAGGAACGCCAGCGGCAGCAGCGCGGCGAACAACAGGACCGCCAGGCCATCGCGCACGGTGGGGTTGATGCCGATCGAGAAATGCGCCAGCACGTAGAGGAACAGGATGCCCGTGCCCAGTTCCGGCAGGCGTTTCACGCGCTGTGTCCAGGCTTTCATGCGCGGCAAGAGCACCTGATGCGACAGCGAACCGATCAGGAACAGCGCCAGCTCCGTGGGAAAGAACCGATAGGTCCATGGATCGGACCGGCCGACGCCGGTCCAGATCAGGATGGCGCGCAAGACCAGCGACGCGGCCAGCAACGCCAGCAGGCGGCGCGGCGAGCGCAGGACGAAGGGCGCCACCAGGTAGAAGCTCATTTCGACGCCAAGCGTCCACGCCTGCGGCACCAAGAGGCCCTTGTACAGCGGCACATCGCTGTTTGCGAAGCTGCCCGTGAAGGCCAGCGCGGAGTCGCGGATGCCGAAGAACATCAGCCAGTCCTGGCCGAAGATGAAGAGGTTGGAAAAGAAGAGGAAGAGTTCGGCGCTGAAGGGAAGGGCTTCGTAGATGCGGAAGAAGGACCCGCCGCTCACGATGTGTGCCGTCAGCGTCAACGCCGCCACCGAGAGGTAGATGGGGAACAGCCGCAGGAACCGGTTCGCGTAGAACTTGCCCGTTGCGCCCTGGTAGTTGTCCGTCGCCGTCAGCACGTACGAAATCAGAAAGCCGGAAATTACATAGAAAAGCTGCACAGCAAGCCTGCCGCCAACGAGCTGATCGGCATAGCCGCCGCCCAGATGGTCCAGCACCACTGACAGCGCCAGCAAGGTTCTCAAGAAGCCCATCGCGCATCTCCCCGGTCGATATTGTTCTCTGGCCCGATGGGCCGGACACTGCGCATGCGTCGTCGCGGGCTCCGCTCCTCTTTCCCTGTATTACTTTCTTGATCGGAGTCATCAACTGTCATCAATTCTGCGCGCCGCTCCGGACCCTCGCCATGCGGCATTCGATGCAGAACCTGGAATCATCGGCGGTAAACCTCCGGCTCATCCGTGCATCTTTTGGATACGGCTGACGGGCGGAGAAAATCGCGTGTGCGGCGCAGGCCGGTTACAGTACGACGGTACGAACCATTTGGAGTCCCGTCCATGCCCACCTTCCTGTCCACGCACGGCAGATTGCTCTGCCTGGGGCTGCTGACCGCGGCGCTGGCCGGTTGCGCCGGCACCGGCGGTGCACGCCCCGAAGGCGCCGCAGCGGCCAGCGCCGCCACCAGCAAGGATTCGCTGGCGCAGACGAGTTGGGAACTGGTCCGCTGGGCACAACCCGGCGGCGCGTTGCGCGACATTCCGCACGGCGACAATGGCGAGCCCATCCGCCTTACCTTCCTGGCGCAGGGCAAGCAGTATCAGGTGAACGGGTTCTCAGGGTGCAACCGTTACACGGGCTCGTACAAGCTCGAGCGCAACAAGCTTGTCATCGACGCGCCCGCCAGCACGCGCATGGCCTGCGTGCCGCCCGAGCGCGCAAAGCTGGAAACCGACTACCTGCGCGCGCTGCGCGCCATCGACACGTTCACCCTGGATAGCGGTGGCGCGCCGCGGCACCTGACATTCAATGTTCGAGGCGGCGATGTACTGGAATTCGAACGCCGCCAGGATCCGCCGACGCCCTGATCCGCGCCGCCCTTCGAGAGACCCGCATGCGCTTTCCCCAATTCTTGCGCCGTCTGGCGCCCGGCCTGCTGTGCGCGGGTCTCGTGGCATGTTCGTCGCCGCCCATGCGCGCTGCCGACGGGCAGATTCCGCGCTTTCAACCGGCTTCTGCCTCCGACGTGCTGGTGCAGACGAACTGGGATCTGGCGCGCTGGTCGCTGCCGGGGGGCGCGTTGCGCCCCGTGCCGCACCCGTCGTCGTCCACGCGGCCCATCACGGCGGCATTCATCCACGAACAGGGTTCGCCACGGATGATGGGGTTCTCCGGATGCAATTCGTACAGCGCGCCGTACACCATCGCGAACGGGCTCTTGATCGTGCGTGCCGATCCGGTGTCGACCGAAATGGCCTGCGCGCCGCAGACCATGACGCTCGAGCGCGATTTCCTGGCGTCGCTCACGCGCATCACCGCCAGTTCGTTCGACAACACCAATAACCCGCAGCGCATGACATGGAAGCTCAGCACGGGTGACACGCTCGATTTCGGGCGCCGCGTGGATCCGGTCGCGGGCGGTCAGCTTGGACCCACGAAGCTGGTCTACGTCAATGCCGAGCGCGTGCCCTGCGATGACGCCACCGGCCGCGCCATGTGCTATCAGGTCCGGGACAGCGCGTCGCAGCCCTGGCAGGCCTGGCCCGGCGAGATCACGGGCTTCAATTTCCAGCCCGGCGTGCGCTACCGTCTGCGCGTGGTCGAGATCACTGACCCGAATTCCACCTCGGGCGCGTCTGCGCTGCGCTGGGTGCTGGACGCCGTGGTCGAGCAGCAGGTCGTCAGCCGCTGAGGGCGGCGGGAAGGGCGCCCGGGCGGGGCCGGCCGCTCAGCGATTACACGGGCGCCGGGCAGGGCTGGCCGCCCAGCGTTTACTATTACGGGCTTCATCGCCCGTTTTCCATTGCTTTGCCATGACTTCCGTCGTCAATATCGCCGCTTACAAATTCGTTCCGCTGGACGCCCTGCCTGAACTGCGCGCGCGCCTGCTCGCCGAGGCCGGCGCCGCCGCACTCAAGGGAACGATCCTGCTGGCAGGCGAAGGCATCAACCTTTTCCTCGCGGGGGCGGCAGGCGGCATCGAGGCCTTCCTGCAGGGGCTGCGCGCCGATGCCCGTTTTGCGGACCTGGAGGTCAAGTTCAGCCACAGCGATGACGTGCCGTTTCGCAAGCTGCTGGTCAAGATCAAGCGCGAGATCATCCGCATGAACCAC
>DALZRX010000065.1:0-12678 GCA_032015805.1 Achromobacter sp. | reverse complement strand
GCCCGCCGACCACGCCGACAAAATAGGTGCTGAAGACCGCCGTGAGGATCACGGTGGTGTAGCCGGAGTTCGCGAAGTCGTACATGGCCCAGGCCCAGACTTCGCGCCGGGTCACGCCGGGGTTCAGCGGACTGCTGTCCGCCCCCCGGGTGTCCTGCGCGGAAACGCCGGCCGGCGTTTCCGGCGGCAGCGCCTGGCTCATAGGCCCAGCGCGGCGATGCCTGCTTGCGCGATCTGCACGTCTTCGGTCGACTTTACGCCGGAGACGCCCACCGCGCCGATGACCTGCCCGTCAGCGACGACCGGCACGCCGCCCTCGAGCATGCCTTCGATCAGCGGGGCCGACAGGAACGAATAGCGGCCGTTGTTGATGAGCTCTTCGTAGACGCGCGATTCGCGACGGCCCAGCGCGGCCGTCTTGGCCTTGGCGGGCGCGATGTGCGACGAGATGGGAGCCGCATCGTCCAGGCGCAGCATGCCCAGCAGGTGTCCGCCATCGTCGGTCACCGCGATCGTGACGGCCCACTTGTTCTGCAAGGCGTGTGCTTCGGCCGCGGCCAGGATCTTCTTGACGTCGTCGGCGCTCAGCACGGGTTTGGTTTTCATTGCAGTGACTCCTTGATCTGTTCGAGGGCGTTAGGGTCTTCCATGGTGGTCAGGTCGCCGGGATCGCGCGACTCGCAAACCGCGACGATCGCGCGGCGCAGCACCTTGCCGGAGCGGGTCTTGGGCAGGGCGCCCACGAACCGAATCCTGGCCGGCCTTGCCACCGCCCCAAGCTGTTCTTCCACCAGCCGCATGATATCGCCTTCCAGCTCCTTTGCCGCTTCCGGCGTGTCGGCGCCGGCGGGATTCTTCAACACGGCGAACGCCATCGCGACCTGTCCCTTGAGCGGGTCGGACACGCCCACCACCGCGCACTCCGCGATGCCGCTGTGGCTGTTGACGGACTCCTCGATCTCGCGCGTGCCCAGCCGGTGGCCCGCCACGTTGATCACGTCATCCGTGCGGCCCAGGATGAACCAGTAGCCGTCGGCGTCCACCCGCCCCCAGTCGAACGTCGAATACACCTGGCGCCCGGGAATCGACGTGAAATATGTCTGCACGAAGCGCTCGTCATCGCCCCAGATGGTGGACATCGCGCCGGGCGGCAGCGGCGGCACGATGGCGACCACGCCTTTTTCGTCAGGACCGAGGTCTTCGCCGGTGGACTCGCTGACGATGCGCGCGTCAAAGCCGTAGACCGGAAACGACGGGCTGCCGAACCGGGTGGGCACCTTTTCAATGCCCGGTTGCGCCGACAGGATCGGCCAGCCTGATTCCGTCTGCCAATAGTTGTCGATGATGGGCTTGCCCAGGCCTTCGGAGATCCATTGCGCGGTGGGCTCGTCCAGCGGTTCGCCGGCAAGATAGACGGCGCGCAGGGTCGAGAGGTCGTGCCGCCTGAGCAGGTCCGGATCCTGGCGCTTGAGCACGCGCACCGCCGTGGGCGCCGAAAACAGCGTATTCACGCCGTACTGTTCGACCAGCTTCCAGAGGATCGCGCCATCCGGACGCACGGGCGTTCCCTCGTAGAGAATGGTCGACTGGCCGCCGATGAGTGGTCCGTAGACGATATAGGAATGCCCAACCACCCAGCCGATGTCGCTGGTGCAGAAATACGTGTCGCCGGGGCGCCCGTCGAACAGATACTCCATGGACGCTGCCAGCGCCACGGCGTAGCCGCCCGTGTCGCGCTGCACGCCCTTGGGACGGCCGGTCGTGCCGGAGGTATAGAGAATGTAGCTGGGCTCGGACGATTCGAGCCATTCGACGGGCACGCGCGCGCCGCGGTGGCGTTCGCGCAGGGTTGCGTAATCCAGGTCGCGTCCCGCCACGGGTTCGAACGGCGCGAGGCCCCGGTCGAACACCACCACCGACGCGGGCGGTGACTTGGCGAGGCTCATTGCGCGGTCCAGAAGCGGCTTGTACGGCACGACCTTGCCGCCCCGCGAGCCGCCGTCGGTGCAGACCACCACCTTGGGCGCCGCATCGTCGATGCGCTGGGCAAGGTTCACGGCAGCGAAGCCGCCGAACACCACGGAATGCACCGCACCGATACGCGCGCAGGCCAGCATCGTGAACACCGCTTCGGGCACCATCGGCATGTAAAGCAGCACACGGTCGCCGCGCTCGACGCCAAGCTCTTGCAACATGGCGGCCGCGGCGTTGACTTCCTCGAAGACGTCCTGGCGCGTGTAGGTCTGCTCGCGATCGACTTCTGTGGAGACCCAGACGAGCGCCGGCTTGTCCGCCTGTGTGGGCAGCCAGCGGTCGACCGCGTTGTAGCAAAGGTTGGTGCGCCCGCCTACGAACCACTTGGCGAAAGGCGGCCGCGAAAAATCCAGCACACTGTCAAATGGCGCTTCCCAGTGAATGCGCGTGGCCTCTTCCCGCCAGAACGCGTCGCGGTCGTGCACCGAGCGATAGTGGAAATCCCGGGTTCTTTGCATGCTTGTCTCCTGGTATTGTTCATAGGCCTTAAGGCTGATTGATTTCTTGTCAAATCTTTTCGGTCATTCTGGTAGGCAAACCTTGCACGAGGCTTGCCGCAAGTCAAAAAATTTTGCCAAACGTCCACGCTGCATGGATATTTAGGGCCGTTACGTCAAGAATCGGCCTTAAAAGTTTGGTAGAATCCCCGCGAAGTTGCACATAATTGTTGAATTTGCTGACATTTCGGCGTCATCCGCGGCTAATCCGCGGATTTTTGCTGTGTTCAGTGAATCATCCCCAGGCGAATGCATCGACACTCCATACTCGCGCGATTCAATTCAACCACTGGCCATGCAAAGCGCGGTCTGCGCATGCTCGCGTTGGTTGCTTGCGTTGCGGGTCTGGCGGGGTGTGCAAGTACTAGTCAAAAGTCAACCGCCCATACGTCCGAGATCGATCCTTACGAGATGGAATGGGTTGCCACCGCCGATGACCCCATCGGCATGCTGGTGGTCCAAAAATTCAAGCGTGAACGCCAGCGCACCCATTCGGGTGTCGGCAGCGACAACGCCATGGTCAGCGAAGCCCTGAACCATCTGGGCATCCGCTACCGCTTCGGCGGCAGCTCCCCCGACACCGGTTTTGACTGCAGCGGCCTGGTTGCCTACTCGGCCGAACGCGGCCTCGGCCTGAAGCTGCCCCGCAACGCCGCGGAAATCGCGCAGCAAGGCGTGGCCGTCGCCAAGAACGAACTGCAGGCCGGCGATCTCGTCTTCTTCAACACCATGGGCCGTCGCTATTCGCACGTCGGCATCTACCTGGGCGACGACCGGTTCGTGCATTCGCCCAGCGCCGGCGGTGTGGTCCGTGTCGAGAAAATAACCATGGCCTACTGGTCCAAGCGCTATAACGGCGCCCGCCGCCTGGACAACACCCTGATGGCGTCGGCACGCGCGGCAAACTGACCGCCCTGCCCCAAGGCAACATCTTCGCACGCAGGCCAGCCCGCGCACCATCGTCCACAAATGCAAAACGCCGCCGGATTTTCGTCCGGCGGCGTTTTTGTTTTTTCTCTTCGCGGCGCTCAGGCCGCAGGCCGTATCGGCCTCCCCAGTTTGTCTTGGATGCGCGGCAAGACGCGCCCCATCAATGAACCGTGCCGGCGCGCGGGCACAGGCCGCACTGCTGCAGGGCTTGCTGCATGCTGCAGACGGAACGGCGACAAGCGACGACCCGGATGCCGCCGCGCTGCGCGGCGTTGCGGAAGGTCTTCATGACGTTGTGGCCAAGAAAATCGGTAAGCAGGATGACCAGTTGCGTGCCCGAGGGCAGTTGCAAGGTCTTCTTCTGATGCGAAGGATCGCGCCCGCTGATGTGGTGCGTGATCGAAATGTTGTGTCCTTTGAGCAGATCGGGAATATTGCCGAGGCGGTCGGCGCCCACTACCACTGCACTAAGTCCTGCCGTCATGATTTACCTCACTGGGTCGTTGAGCTTGGATGTAATGATAATGATTCCTATTTTTTTGTCAACTTAAATGAGATCAGTTCTTATTTAATTATTTTTATGAGCTTATGGAAAGGGATAGCCGTCTCACCCCTTTCCCCCGGCGACGGCCAAAAAAAACGCGACGTCAGGGACGTCGCGTCTTGTCGCACCAGCAGCCGGGATTCGCCTTACTTCGGCGCCCCCTGCACCGCATCCGTGACCACAGCCCGGGTCAGGGACGGCGCCAGCATCTCCAGGAAGGTATAGACGTAATCGCGCAGGAACACGCCCGCCTTGACGCCCACGCGCGTGGTATGCGTGCCGAACAGGTGGCCCACGGGCAGGCCGACCAGATTGGAGTCGCGGCGCGGGTCGTAGGCGACGCCCGCGATGATGCCGATCCCCAGACCCACATCCACGTACGTCTTGATCACGTCGGCGTCGATGGCCTCAAGCACGATGTCCGGATGGATGCCCTGGTTGGCAAAGATCTCGTCGATCGTGCTGCGGCCGGTAAAGGCGCGATCGTAGGTGACGATGGGGTATTCGGCCAGTTGCGCCAGCGACAGGCGCTTGGCGGCGCTGGAGGTCAGTTCGGCAAGCGGATGGTCGGGACGCACCACGACGGTGTGTTCCCAGGCATAGACCGGCAACGTGGCCAGGCCCGGCGTCAGCGCCAGGGATTCGGTTGCCAGCGCCAGATCGGCCTGCTCGTGCAGCACCATTTCGGCAAGCTGGGCGGGGCTGCCCTCGGCCAGCGACAGGTGGACCTTGGGGAATTGCTTGCGGAACGCGGGAATCACGCGGGGCAACAGATAACGCGCCTGCGTATGCGTGCAGGCAATGACCAGGCCGCCTTCATCGCGGCGCGCGAATTCATCGCTGACCTTCTTCAGGTTGTCGACCTCGCGCATGATGCGGTCGATCACCTGCGACACCGCCAGGCCGGGCTTGGTCAGCCCCTTGATGCGCTTGCCGTGGCGTTCAAAGATCTTGATGCCCAGCTCGTCCTCGAACTCGATGATGGCCTTGGACACGCCGGGTTGCGAGGTGTAGAGCATCCGGGCGGCTTCGGTCAGGTTGAAGTCGCGCCGGATGGTTTCACGCACGAAACGAAATTGCTGGAGGTTCATTAATTGGCCCCTGATAGACGGGCCAATTATAAGTAATAAGAACGCCTTGCTATATGAATTATCGATATAAGCTTAGGAGCAAGGCGTCCCCTCTTTTAACGCATCGAGATCGTGGTGTTGACGGTCTTGGCATGCGCCGACCAGCGCGCCGTGACAGTCTTGGTCTGCGTCCAGAACTGCACGGCCTGCTTGCCGTTGGGCCCCAGGTCGCCCAGCTTGGAGCCACGCGAGCCCGTGAAGCTGAACCACGCCACCGGCACGGGGATGGGCACGTTGATGCCGACCTGACCGACGTCGATGTTGTTCTGGAAGTAGCGCGCCGCGCCCCCGTCCTGCGTGAACAGCGCGACGCCGTTGCCGTTGGGGTTGCGGTTGATGAACGCCACCGCGTCTTCCAGCGTCTCCACGCCGACGCAGCACAGGACCGGCCCGAAGATTTCCTCGGTGTAGATGGTCATGTTCTCGGCAACCCCGTCGAACACCGTCGGGCCCACGAAGTTGCCTTCCTCGAAGCCGGACACCTTCAGGTTGCGGCCGTCGAGCAGCAGCTTGGCGCCTTCGTCCACGCCCTTCTGGATCAGACTTTCGACGCGCTTCTTGGCATTGGGCGACACCAGCGGGCCCAGGTCGGCTTCGCGATCCGTGCCGGCGTTGACCTTCAGTTTCTTGGCGCGCTCGACGAAATCGGGCAGCCAGTTGCGGGCCTCGCCCACCAGCACGGCGACGGACGACGCCATGCAGCGCTGGCCGGCGGCGCCAAAGGCAGCGCCCAGAAGCTGGTTCAGCGCCACTTCGGGGTCGGCGTCCGGCAGGACCACGCAGTGGTTCTTGGCGCCCATCATGGATTGGCAGCGCTTGCCGGCAGCCGAGGCGCGGTTGTAGATCTCGGTGCCCACACGGGTGGAGCCGATGAACGACACGGCCTTGATGTCCGGATGCTCGCACAGGCCATTGGCCGTTTCGGGGCCACCATGCACGACGTTCAACACGCCCGGCGGCAGGCCGGCTTCCAGCGCAAGCTGCGCCAGGAACAGCGAGGAGGTCGGGTCCTGCTCCGAGGGCTTGAGCACAAAGGTATTGCCGCAGGCCACCGCGATGGGGAACATGAAGCACGGCAGCATCACCGGGAAGTTGAACGCGGTGATGCCCGCGCACACGCCCAGCGGCTGGATCAGGGTGTAGACGTCGATGCCGGATGCGGCGTTCTCGGCGTACTCGCCCAGTTGCAGGTTGGCGATCGAGCAGGCGTGCTCGACCACTTCCAGGCCGCGGCCGACTTCACCCTCGGCGTCCGGCAGCGTTTTGCCGTGCTCGCGGGTGATCATCTCGGCCAGCTTGCCGGTGTTGGCGCGCAGCAGTTCCTGGAACTTGAGCATGACGCGCATGCGCGCGCCCTGCCCGGCGTTGCGCCAGGTTTTGAAGGCCTCCTTGGCATTGGAGACAGCCAGGTCCAGTTCTTCGCGCGTGGCGAAGGGCACCTTGGCGACGACCTCCTGGGTGGCGGGGTTGATCACGTCTCGCCATTCGGTGGTTTTGGACTGCACAAGCTTGCCGCCGATCATTAGCGGGACGCGCGGGACTTCACTCATTTTGATGCTCCTCACACTGCGTAGTCGATGCGGACGGTCATCCGCGTTCTTGTATCGTGCCGCGCCCGCGGACATATGTCCGCGGGCTTCGGCCTATTTCTTCACCAGCGGGCAGGTCGAATCGGCCAGGGGCTGGAAGGCTTCGGCCGCCGGGATGGTGGCCACCAGCTTCGAATAGTCCCAGCCGCCCTTGGAGTCCGCGGGCTTCTTGACTTCGTACAGGTACATGTCGTGGATCACGCGGCCATCGGGACGGATGGAAGCGTTGCGCATGATGGGATCCTTGATCGGGATCTCGCGCATCTTGTCGGCCACGACCTTGCCGTCGGTGCTGTTGGCGGCGGCCACGGCACGCAGGTAATGCAACACGCTGGAATACACGCCGGCCTGCGTCATGGTGGGCTTCAGGCCCCGGAAGGCCTTCTCGAAGCTCGCGGACCACTCGCGCGTCGCATCGTCGTAATCCCAGTAGAAACCATCCACATAGGACAGGCCCTGGGCGTTCTCCAGGCCAAGCGCACGCAGGTCGGACAGGAAGATCAGCAGGGAAACCAGCCGCTGGCCGCCAGCCACGATGCCGAACTCGCGCGCCTGCTTGACGGCGTTGACGGTGTCCTGGCCGCCGTTGGCCAGCGCCACGACCTGCGCCTTGGAACTTTGCGCTTGCAGCAGGTAGGACGCGAAGTCCGGCGCATTCAGCGGGTGCCGCACGCTGCCGGCGACAGTGCCGCCCAGCGCCTTCACCGCCTTGGTGGTATCGGCTTCCAGCGAGTGGCCGAACGCATAGTCCACGGTAATGAAGAACCAGGACTTGCCACCCTCGCGCACGGTCGCCTTGGCGCCGCCCGCGGATTGCGAGTAGGTGTCGAACATCCAGTGAAAGCCGACCGGCGAGCAGTCCTTGTTGGTCAACGCCGTAGTGGCCGGACCGGAGAACATCACGACCTTGTTCTTTTCGCGGGCGATACCCTGAACGGCAAGCGCGACTGCGGAATTCGTAAGGTCGGCGATGGCGGTGACGCCGTCGCGGTCGAACCATTCGCGCGCCCGTGCGGCGCCGACGTCGGCCTTGTTCTGGTTGTCCGCGGACACCAGCTCAATCTTCATGCCCTTGCACTCCGCGACAAGGCAGGCGTCGATGGCCAACTGCGCCGCCGCGACCGAACCTGCGCCCCCCATGCCGGCGTAAGTGCCGGACATATCCGTCAGAATGCCGATCTTCACTGGCGGCTTGTCCGCCGCATAAGCCTGCCCAAGCAAACCGGCGCCCAGACACAAGCCTGCGGCGAGCCCGCGTGCGTGCAATTTCATGGATTTGTCTCCTGAGTTTTTATGCGCTGAGTGTTAGCGTTATGGTGCCGTCTTCGCGGCCTGCGGTCCCAGGGCATAGCCCCAGGCCAGCCGAACCAGTGTAGATGTGTGAAAATCAACAAGCAACACCAGAAATGCACATTCCTTGTGCATCCATGCACACATCAAAAACGCCTCTCGCACACCGCGTCGCCAGGGGCTGGAGCGCCGGATCTTGCTCGATTGGGACAGCCTGCGGTATTTCCTGGAAGTGGCCCGCACCCAGCGCGTCAGCGCCGCGGCGCGCAAGCTCGGCGTCGAACACACCACCGTCTCGCGCCGCATCCGGGCGCTTGAAACCGAACTCGACACCCTGCTCTTCGAAAAATCCCGCAGCGCGGGATTTGTACTGACGGACGACGGCCAACGCCTGTTCGTTCACGCCGAGCAGATGGAAAGCGTGGTGCACACCGCGCGCGAGAACCTGTCCGGCATCGGGCAGGCGCTATCGGGCCACGTGCGCATCGGGGCCACCGAAGGCTTCGGCAGCTACGTGCTGACCCCGCTTGCGGCGGACTTTCAGCGGCGCTACCCGCACATCACGCTGGACATCCTGCCGGTGCCCCGCTTCGTCAGCCTGTCCAAGCGCGAGGCCGACCTGGCCATCACCATCGAGCGCCCGCAGCGCGGGCCCTATGTGTGCAGCAAGCTGTGCGACTACACGCTGCGGCTGTACGGCACGCCCGGCTATCTGGCACGCCATGCCCCCATCACCCGCCGCGAGGATCTCGCGGATCACACGTTCATCGGGTATGTGGACGAGCTGCTATTCAGCGAGCGGCTGCGCTATCTGGAAGATGTTTTGCCGGCGAGCAAGGTGGTGTTGCGCAGCACGAGCGTGGTCGCTCAGTATCACGCGGCGCTGCAGGGCCAGTCGCTCGCCATCCTGCCGTGCTTCATCGCGGCACAGGACCCGCGGCTAAAACCCGTGCTGGAAGACGAGATCGCCATCACGCGTTCGTTCTGGATGTATTGCCATGAAGATCTGCGCAAGCTCAAGCGCGTGACAGCGCTGTGGGAGTTCATCCGCAAATCCGTCCTGAAGAACGCCGACCTCCTGGCAGGCCGGCGTGGGACGATGAAGTATCTGCCCTGAGAAGAAGCCTGCGGCAGCCCATTAGGGCAATCGGCGGGCAGTCGCGGCCGCCCACAGCGGCCGCGTGCCGCACTAGGCGCTGTTCTTCGGCGCCTTCACGCGCAGGCGGCGCATCAGCAGGAAGGCAGTCAGCAGGGCGACGGCGCCGTGGATGGCCCATACGCCCAGGCCAAAGCTGAGCTTGCCGCTGGAAATCCAGGCGCGCGACAGGTTGATCATGTTCATATAGAGCAGACCGACCAGGCCGGCGATGAGCAGGTCGCCCGAACGGCCCAGCCGCGGATTCACCGCGCCAAGCGGAATCGCCAGCAGCGCGAGATTCAGCGCCGCGAGCGGCAGCGAGATCCGCCACATGACCTGCGACCAGCTACTGTCGGTGTTGTCTTCAATCAGTTGCGGGGTGCTGCGCGCCTTGGAGGAACGCTCCGCCGCCGCGCGGGCTTCGGCCACCGGGTCGCCTCCCGACTTGCTTTCCAGGCGCAGACCGTATTTTTCGAAGTGCACGAGGCGCAGTTCGGGCGTGCCCGGCTTCAGGTCATAGCGATGGCCCTCGCCCAGCACCAGGAAGCGGTCGCCGTTGGGCAGGGTCTCGCTGTGCGCGCTGCTTGCAGTCAGCACGCTGAGCCATTCCGGACCGATCTCGCGCGCGAACACGTTGCCGAGTTCGTCACTGGGATTGACGGGGTCTTCGGCAAAGAATACGCGGCTGCCGCCGGAGGACTCGGCAAATTGGCCGGCCGTGACCTTGGACAGGTCCGAACGCTGCTCGAAGCGTTCGTGGTATTCGCCGATCTGGCGATAGGCCCAGGGCGATGCCACCAGCGTCAGGCCGGCAACCGCGAGCGCAACCGGAACCGCGACACGCAGCACGGGCTTGAGCCAGTCGGCCAGCGACAGGCCGCTGGCAAACCACACCACCATTTCGGATTCGCGATAGTTGCGCGTGACCGTAGTGAGCACGGCGATGAAGATCGAGACCGCCAGAATGGTCGGCAGCGCGGTGATGGTCGAGAGCGCGGCAAGCACCACGACGACGTCCGCTCCGATGTTGCCCCCCGCGGCCTCGCCGAGCAGGCGCACGAGAAGCACGCTGAGCCACACGACGAGCAACGTGGAAAAGACAACGCCAGCGTGACTGGTGATCTCGCTGACGACAGAGCGTTTGAATAGAGACATGGGAGAATATGCGGGATAATCGACCGCATCATACAGACGCACACGGGAAACCCTCATGGAATTTAGCACACAGACCACCGCTTCCCTGCACCAGATCAAAACCGCCGCGCTGGCGGTCGGGGTCTACGCCGACGGCGTGTTGAGCCCCGCGGCCGACCTGATCGACCGCGCCTCCAACGGCGCCGTGCGCGCCGTCGCCAAGAACGAGTTCCGCGGCCGCGCTGGTTCCACCCTGGTGCTGCGTTCCCTGCCGGGCGTGGCGGCCCAGCGCGTGGTCCTGGTGGGACTGGGCAAGCAGGATGAATACGCTGCCCGCGCCCACGCCTCGGCGGAACAGGCCTTCGCCGCCGCCTGCGTCGCGGCCCAACTGACCGAAGGCGTGTCCACCCTGGTCGCCAACCCGATCGCCGACGTGCCCCTGGTTGCCCGCGCCCGCAGCGCCGCCATCGCCGCCGGCAGCGCCACCTATCACTACGACGCCAGCTTCGGCAAGCCCGACCGCGACGCCCGTCCCAAGCTCAAGAAAATCGTGCAGATCGTCGAGCGCGCGGACGCCGCCCAGGTCCAGAAGGGCCTGCGCGAAGGCGCCGCCATCGCCAACGGCATGGAACTGACCCGCACCCTGGGCAACCTGCCTGGCAACATCTGCACCCCCACCTACCTGGGTGACACCGCCAAGCGCCTGGCGCGCGAATACAAGTCGCTCAAGGTCGAGGTCATGGACCGCAAGCAGGTCGAGGCGCTCGGCATGGGCTCGTTCCTGTCGGTGGCGCGCGGCTCCGAGGAAGCGCTGCGCTTCATCGTCCTGCGCCATGCCGGCAAGCCCGCCAAGAAGGGCGCCAAGACATCCGAGGGCCCGATCGTGCTGGTCGGCAAGGGCATCACTTTCGACGCTGGCGGCATCTCGCTCAAGCCCGCCGCCACCATGGACGAAATGAAGTACGACATGTGCGGCGCAGCCAGCGTGCTGGGCTCGTTCCGCGCCCTGGCCGAACTCGAACTGCCGCTGGACGTCGTGGGCCTGATTCCCGCTTGCGAAAACCTGCCCAGCGGCAAGGCCAACAAGCCGGGCGACGTGGTCACCAGCATGGCCGGCCTCACCATCGAAATCCTGAACACCGATGCCGAAGGCCGTCTGGTCCTGTGCGATGCACTGACCTACGCCGAACGCTTCAAGCCGTCGGCCGTGATCGACATCGCCACGCTGACCGGCGCCTGCGTCGTTGCGTTGGGCAACGTCAACACCGGCCTTTTCTCCAAGGACGATGCGCTGGCGGACGCACTGGCGTCGGCCGGCCGCCGTTCGCTGGACACCGCATGGCGCATGCCCATGGACGACGCCTACCAGGAACAGCTCAAGTCCAACTTCGCTGACCTGGCCAATATCGGCGGTCCCCCGGCCGGCGCCGTCACGGCCGCGTGCTTCCTGTCCCGTTTCGCCAAGGCCTATCCCTGGGCGCATCTGGATATCGCCGGCACGGCGTGGCGCGGCGGCAAGGACAAGGGCGCAACCGGCCGTCCGGTGCCCCTCTTGATGCAGTACCTGCTGGACCAGGCTTGAAGCGCCTGACGCCGGAAGCCACATGACGCGCATCGACTTCGCATTCGGCGCGCCCGACCGCTTGCGCATGGCCTGCCAGGTCGTGCGCAAGCGCGTTTTGGCAGGCCAGCGGCTGGTGGTGTACTGTAAAGACGGTTCACGGCTGGCCGCGTTCGACCGGATGCTATGGGCGTTCGATGACACGGCTTTCGTGCCGCACGTGCTGGCAAACGATCCGCTGGCCGCTGAAACCCCGGTCGTGCTTACCGCAGGGGATCCGCTACAGGCCGCGCAGGCCGCAGGGCAGCCCGATCAGCCGCAACCCTGGCTGCTGAACCTGGACGACGATTGCCCGCCCGGGTTCGACGCGTTCGAACGCCTGCTTGAGATCGTCTCGGACGAGCCGGACGACAAACAGGCGGCCCGGCACCGGTGGCGGACCTACCAGACGGCCGGTCATGCGCCGCAAAGCCACGACCTGAGCCGCAAGGCCCAAGGCGGCTGATCGCCCACCCCTTGCGCGCGCCTCGACCGCCGCGCCCACCAGAATTTCGGGAGTTCTCATGCCCGCTCGCCCCTCCGACCCCGGTATCCCGACGCTGACCCATCGGGCAGAGCCCTCATTTCACGATCCGGCGGACGATGCCGACACGCCGTTGCTGACCGAACTGGCGGACGAGGCTGGCCCCGTGTACGAAAATGACCCGTTTCCGGTGCTGACGGACGTGGCCGGCGAGGACGTGGCCGACGAGGTCGCGGCCCACAACGGCCCGCCGCCTTCGCCGGTGGCGGACCGGGCGACCGGGCCCGCGGCGACACCTGCTGCGGCGT
>DALZRX010000064.1:0-12829 GCA_032015805.1 Achromobacter sp. | reverse complement strand
GTGGCCGGCGCGGTTGGCGGCCTGGGGCAGTTCACGATGGTGCCGGCGGCGCAATGGCTGATCGGCGGCTGGAGCTGGGCCGCCGCGCTGCTGGCGTTTGCGGTGGTGATGATGATCCTGCTGCCGTTGGCGTTCCCGCTGCGCGAGCCGTCAAACCGCCTGCGCGATGCGTCCGCGCCCGATGCGAACCTGTCGCTGACGGATGCCGTACGCGAAGCCTTTTCGCGCCCGGGGTTCTGGCTGTTGAATCTGGGGTTTCTTGCCTGTGGCTTCCAGCTCGCCTTCATCGGCACGCATTTGCCCGCCTACCTGATGGACAAGGGCCTGCGCGCCTCGGACGCGGTGGCGGCGCTTGCGATCATTGCGCTTACCAACGTCATGGGCACGTATGTCTGCGGCATCCTGGGCGCGCATCATCGGCGCAAATACCTGCTTGCGGGCATTTACCTCGTGCGAACCGCCGCCATCGCGCTCTTCGTCCTGCTGCCGCTATCCACGTGGTCGGTCTACGCGTTCGCGGCGATCATGGGCTTTGTGTGGCTGGGCACGGTGCCGCTCACCAACGGCCTCATGTCGCAGGTGTTCGGCGTGCGCTACATTACGACGCTCTTTGGCTTCGTGTTCTTCGGCCATCAGGTCGGCTCGTTCCTGGGCGTGTGGCTGGGCGGGGTCGTGTTCGAGGCCACCCGCTCCTACGATCTGATATGGCTGGGCGCAATGGCGCTGGGGGTATTGTCGGCCGCCTTGCACTGGCCGATCGACGACCGCGAGATCCAGCGCGCGCGCCCCGCGGGTGCGGTCGGCTAGGTGCGGCCGGCGAGGTGCGGCCGGCGAGGTGCGGCCCGCCAGGCGCGGCCGGCCAGGCGGGCGAAGCCCGGCTATATCTGCCGATGCTGGGTGCCCGCGCCCATGGTGATGTGCAGCATGCGGCAAGGCTCGATGACCTTCACGGTATGCCATGCGCCCTTGGGAATCACGTAAGCGTCTCCGGACAGCATCTTCACCACCTGGATGCCGGTCGGCCATTCCAGGTGCAGCTCGGCGGCGCCGGCCATCAGCCGCACGATCTCGTCCGCGCCGGGGTGCATCTCCCATTGCGGCCAGTCCGCAGCAAACTCGAATTCCGACACGAGCCAACCGCGGCCGTACTGTTCAAGGTCCAGCGCGGATTGGGACCAGAATGCGTCGCCGCCCGTTACGGTGGCGGCGGCGCCGGAGGCGTCCAGGTACACATAGTGCGACGTCAGGTCGATAGCCATGTTGCGCGTCCTCGGGTGGGAAGGTCTGGGCAGTGTATGCCAGCGGGGGATGTCACATCGATGCGTTTATCATGTGGACCATCGGCAACATGGGAGCGTATGCGATGAGCAAGGGATTCGAAGGGGTACGCCCCGCATCCGAATCGTCCATCGAGATCGGGTTCTTCCATGGTGGCCGGCATTGTGTCGAGCGTATCCGGGTCAAGCCCACCGCCGCCAACCTCAAGCGCGCCGCGGACCGTCGCGCCGCCATCCTGGAGGCCATCGCGCGGGGCGATTTCGACTACGACGCCGAATTCCCCAAACGCGGCGCTAAGCCATCACAGGGTCCCGCATGACGAGCAACACGCAGCTAGAAATCCACGATCTCTCGCCTGATGCCTTCACTGCCTACGGGTGGATGCTGGGCAAGCCCATGCCGGACGGCAACGGCGTGCCGCTTTACACCCACCCCGCCACCGACTTCTGGCACGAACACCTTTTCAATACCGGTGCGGGCGGCGACGCCGAAGTGCTGTGGGTCAACTACCGCAGCCGCTCCACCGAGATCGCCAGCCTGGAAAAGCATCTGCTCACGCAGCAGGCAATCGTCCCGCTGACGGGCAGCATCATCCAGGTCGTGGCGCGCAGCGCCGCCGACGGCTCGCCTGACTTGTCCACGCTTTCCGCCTTTCATGTGGCGCAGGGGCAGGGGGTCTGCATGCGGCCGGGCTGCTGGCACGCCACGCGCGTGGCGGGCGACGAAGTCACCTGCCTGATGCTGACGCGCCGCTCGACCACCGTCGACCTGATCCAGCATCTGACCACCGACGCCAGCGCCACGGAAAGCGCCATCACCGCCATTCCCGCGCGTCAGCTTGAGGTGCCGCAGGATCTGCTGCAAAGCGCCTGAGGCTCCCCAAGGCGCGCGGCAAGTCTTTGCCCGCGCACTGGAGCGTTCAGGTCATTCGGCTTCGCTGCACTCGAATCCCAGGCGCGCGAACAAGGGCCACTTGTTGCGGTAGCTGTCCGTCCAGCACATGCCGAAGAAGGCGGCGAATGGCGCATCGACCTGCTGCGCCGAAATCCGCGCGGCGGCGTCCGCATCCTTGGGGCAGAACGGTTGGCCCGGTGTCGGGTACAGCACGCCGTCGCGTATCGGCTTGTCGCAGTGTTCGCAGAAATTGCCCCATTCTCCGCCCAGATCGGGGTTCTGGCGGTAGTACGGGGCAAGGGCGCGCAGGGCCTGCGCCACCTCGGGCGTAAGCGCCCGAGTTGACGAGATCAGGGCCGGGCCGGGCATCGATTGCCATTGCGCCGCGCCGAACAGCCAGTCTTGAAACGCCTGCGGATCCAGTCCCGGGCTGTCCGCATCGTCCTCATCCAATTCCAGGTCCGCCTCGGTGCTTTCATGGCCCGGAGGCACGGCCAGCGCCGCCACGCACGACGGCTTGCCGCAGGCTGCGCAGCGGTGTTCGGCCAGCAGCACGAAGTACGACGACGCGCGAATGTTGAAGGCCTCTCCGTCCGGACCGGTCATGCTGGGGTCTTGCGCTGCCATGCTGCTGTGTCGCTCCTGTTGCATCGCTGCGGTGCACCGATTCTTTTACATGAGGGGGAAATATGCCAGAATCCCCCGGAATTCGAGCCTGGCGCAACACGCCGCCGCCATTGGGCGCCTGCGCCATCCCGTCATGTCGGAGCCCTGAATGCGCCACCGCCAGATTAGCACCGGATTTCGCCGCGCCGCCCGCCGTCCGCTCGTCGGGCTTGTCGCCGCCATTGCATTGGCGGTCGCCTTGCCCGGATGCAGCTTTACATCGCCCGACGCCGCCACGGGCTCTCAGTCCGTCGGCATCGAAGGCGTCACTGCGCAGCAGGCTCGCAGCATTGCCCGCGAATCCTATCTGTACGGCGTGCCCATGGTCGCCAGTTACCAGGCCATGTATGCCTACAGCATCGATAAGAACGGGGCGCAGTACAAAGGGCCGCTGAACACCATCAACCCGATCGGCACCGCGTCGGCCGCCGCGGCGGGGCTGGACCCTGGCTATCTCTATTCGTATGCCGGGCTGGACCTGCGCGCCGAACCGGTCGTCGTCATCGTGCCCCGCGTCGAGAAGCGGCGCGATGCGTCGCTGCAGGTGATGGACCTCTACATGCACCACATCGGCGACCTGGGATCGCGCGGGCAGGGCGGCGGCGTCTTCCTCGTGGCCGGACCGTCCTGGAAGGGCAAGGCGCCATCGGGCATCACCAAGGTGATTCGGTCTGAAACCGAGCTAGCCACGCTGGTGGCCCGCACGCAGCGGTTCACCCCGGCCGACCAGGACAACGCCAAGCGCATCCAGTCGCGCTTCAAGGTCCAGCCCTTGTCCGCGTTCCGCAACCGAACCGCACCCGCAGGGCCCGGCCAGGTCGAATGGATCGCGCCCGTGCCGCGCGCGCAGATGTATTCGTCGCTCGAGTTCTACGACGAGCTGGCCTTTCTGTTGCGGTTCGCACCCGTGCAAAAATCCGAGACGATGCTGCGCGAGCGCATGGACAGTCTGGGCCTGCGGCCGGGCGAATCCTACGACACCGTGACGTTAAATCCCGCGTTGCGCCGCGCGCTGCAAGAGGGCATGCACGATGCCCAGAACGACGTCGACAAGAACAAGGCGGCAAAGGGCGCCGACGCCGGCGCGCTATTCGGCGATCGGGACACGCTCAAGAACAACTACCTGTCCCGCGCGACCGGCGCGCAGATGGGCCTGTTCGCATTCGGCGGCATGAGCGCGCCCAAGCCGCCGCCCAAGCCGCGGTAGGCGCGCGCCGCATGAAACGCAACTTCAATATCCATGACCTGCGCATCTTCTATGCCGTGGTCATGACGGGATCGACGCGCCAGGCCGCGCTGGCCATGCACCTGACGCAGCCGGCGATCAGCCATGCGATCTCGCGTCTGGAAAGCGCCACGGGCGTCCAACTGTTCGACCGGTCTCACAAGACGCTGCGCCCGACAGAGGCGGGGCAGTATCTCTACAGCGAGGCCAAGTTCGTTCTGGACGAACTGGTGCGCATCGACGAAGCCCTGCACAGCATCGAGCAATTTGGCGGACGTGGCCTGCGCATTGCGTCTTCGCCCGCACTCGCGCTGGGCTACGCGCCCGACGCCGTGCGGCGCTATCTGGACATCAACGGCACACGGCCATTTTCCATCGACGTCGAGTCGTCGATGCAGGTCATCAGCGCCGTGGAGACGATGCGCGCCGATTTCGGGCTGGGGGCGGTGGGCCGCGACAGCACGCGGCTTACCTTCACGCCGTTCCTGCGCGCGGACGTCATGGCGATCGCGCACCGCGAACATCCGCTGGCCGGGCGCGACGCCATCACGGTGGTCGACATCCCGCCGGACACCTACGTCAAGCCGCTGTGGTCGGACTACGTCGTGGCGCAGGGCGACATTGCCGACTCATTACTCCTGCGGTCCGGCATGCAGGCACATATGTCGCTGCTGCCGGGCACGGTGCGCGCGGTCAAGGGCATCAGTCTGGTCAACGCGCTGTCCGCGTCCGATATCGTCGCGTCGTTTCCGGATCTGGTGGCGGTGCCGCTGGCGTCGCGGCAGTGGTTCGACTTCATGCTGATCACGCGGACAGAGTCCCGCAACAACGAGCTGACCGGGCGATTGCTGGATGCGCTAAGCGCCACCGCGCAGGCGCGGCGGCAGGGCGTGTACGCGGAGACGATCGCGCTATTGCCGTAGCGCGACCTTGCTCGCCATCATTGCGCCGGCGGATGCCAGGGAAGCGACTGCAGGTCGCCGTCGATACTGATCGCCTGACCGCTGACCATGGCGCCGAACGGGCTTGCCAGGAACAACGCCATGTTGGCGATGTCCGCGGCGCGCACGAATTGCCGCAGGCTGACGCCCGAAAGCTCCAGCCGGGTCTGCTCCTCGACGGACAACCCCATGTTCTTTGCCCGAGCCGCGATCACGCGTTCGATGCGAGGTCCCGCCACCAATCCCGGCAGCAGCGCGTTGACCCGGATGCCAAGGGGACCGAGTTCTATTGCCAGCGAACGGGTCAGCCCCACCACCCCCCATTTCGTTGCGGCATACGGCGTGCGCATGGGCAGTCCCATCCGGCCGGCCACCGAGCTGATGTTGATGATGCTGCCGCCGCCCGCCTCGCGCAGCGCGGGCAGCGCATGCCGCACGGTGTGAAACTGCGAAGCCAGGTTGATGTCCAGCGTGGCGTCCAGGTCGTCGGGTGAAACGTCGGCGATTCCCGCCGTCGGTCCCGCGATGCCGGCGTTGTTCACCAGCACGTCGAGCCCGCCCAGGTGCGACAGCGCCGTCTGCATGTAGCGGTCGATCTCATCGCGGCTGCCCACGTTTGCGCGCGCCCGCGCATGGCGGCTGTTGGCCAGGGCCTGTTCATCGACATCGCACAGATGCACGCGCGCGCCGCGTTCGGCGAAGGCGTCGGCCAGTGCGGCGCCGATGCCGGACGCGCCCGCCGTGATGATCACCCGCTGGCCCGACAGGTCCACGGGCAGGGCGGGGACAGCGGCAGGCAGGTTCATGGGGTTCTCGGGTGTGTTCATGGCGTCAGGGCTTCATCAGGCGGCAGGTCGATTCATCGGGCGACGTATACACCTGGTCGCCCGGAACGCGTGCCACCAGCTTGTAGTAGTCCCACGGCGCTTTTGATTCTGCAGGCGTCTTCACCTGCATCAGGAACATGTCGTGCACCATCAGGCCGTCCGCGCGAATCTTGCCGTCCTTCACGAAGAAGTCGTTGACGGGATTGACCTTCAGCCATTTCATGATGGTGTCGCCATCGGTGCTCTTGGTGGCTTCCACCGCTTTCAGATACGTCGTCGCCGCGGAATAGTCGCCCGCCTGCAGCATGGAAGGCTTTTTCTTCATCACGGACTCGAAGCGCGAGGCCCACTTGCGCGAAGGATCGTCCTGGTCCCAGTACCAGGCCGTGGTCAGGTACATGTTCTGCGCCGCCTGCAGGCCCAGCGCGTGCACGTCCGTGATCAAAACCAGCAGCCCGGCGATCTTCATCTTCGGGGTCAGGCCGAACTCGTTGGCCGCCTTCACGGCGTTGCTCGTATCGCTGGCGGAATTCGCCAGCCCCAGCACCTGCGCACCCGAGGCCTGCGCCTGCAAAATGAACGACGAGAAATCGGCGGTGTTCAGCGGATGTCGCACCCGGCCCTTGGTGTTGCCGCCGTCCGCCTGCACCACCTTGGACGCGTCGCGCTCCAAGGCATGGCCGAACGCATGGTCCACCGTCAGGAAGTACCAATCCTTGTTGCCTTCCTTCATCATCGCGCGCGCCGTGCCGCGCGCCAGCGACACCGTGTCGTACACGTAGTGCACCGTGTAGGGCGTGCACTGCGAATTCGTCAGTTCGGATGCGCCCGCGCTCACCACGAAGAACGGCGTCTTCTTCTCTTGCGCCACCTTCGCCATCGCCAACGCAGCCGCCGAATTGGCGCCCGCGATCAGCATGTTCACGCCGCGCTGGTCCAGCCATTCGCGCGCACGTGACGACGCGATATCCGCCCGGTTCTGATGGTCCGCGACCAGCACCTCGACCTTCTTGCCCGCCACCGTACCGCCCAGGTCCGCGATCGCCATCTTGATCGCTTCGACCCCGCCCGGCCCATCGGCGTCGGCCGACAGCCCCGACATATCCGTAATGAACCCAATCCGGATCACGCCATCATCGGCGTGTGCCCCGCCTGCCATGCCCAACAACGCGGCCAATGCCGTCGCGCGCAACGTTTTTTTCATGTCTCGTCTCCCCACTGGATGGATGGTGATACTCAGAACGCGACGTTGCCGCGTCCCTTCAGTTGCAGCGTCGCGCGCGCGTCGTCGGGCGTGGCGACCTGCAAGGACAGGTCTTCCAGGATGCGGCGGATGCGGCGCACCTGGTCGGCGTTGGACTTCGCCAGCTCGCCGGGTCCGTCCCACAAGGAATCTTCCAGGCCTACCCGCACGTTCCCACCCATCGTGGCCGCCATCGTCGCCAGCGGCGTCTGCTTGCGCCCCGCCGCCAGCACCGACCAGATGAAGTCGTCCCCGAACAAGCGGTCCGCGGTGCGCTTCATCATCATCACGTCCTCGGGGTGCGTGCCGATACCGCCGCGGATGCCGAACACCGACTGGATCAGGAAGGGCGGCTTCAGCAGCTTGCGGTCCACAAAATGCGCGGCGGTATACAGGTGTCCGATGTCGTAGCACTCGATCTCGAAGCGCGTGCCGTTGTCGCCGCAGGACGTCAGGATGTGCTCGATGTCCTTGAACGTGTTCCGGAAGATCAGGTCGTTGCTGCCTTCCAGATACGGCCGTTCCCAGGCGTGCCCGAATTCCTTGAAGCGCTCCAGCAGTTCATACATCCCGAAGTTCATCGACCCCATGTTCAGCGATGCCACCTCGGGCTTGAACAGCAACGCCGGCGCCATGCGCTCGGCAATCGGCAGCACCGGCGACCCGCCCGTCGTGATGTTGACCACGACGTCCGAGGATTCCTTGATGCGCGGCAGGAACTGCGCATACAACGCGGGGTCTTGGGTCGGCTGCCCGGTATCGGGCTGACGCGCATGCAGATGCACGATCGCAGCGCCCGCCTCGGCGGCGTCGAGCGCGGATTGCGCGATCTCATCGGGGGTAACAGGCAGATGGGGCGACATCGACGGCGTATGGACCGAGCCGGTAATGGCGCAGGTGATGATGACCTTCCTGGACTGTTTCATGGGCCTCGTGCGTGCGGTCTGAATGCCGCTGTGGATTGCGCTACGGATTTCTCTGGCCCCGGCTGTCTCCTCCGGGTGTGGGCCATTCTGTCGCAGGCCTTCGTGTCCTGTCACCTGAACAGAAATTATCAATTGATAGGGAATCCGGTGCTGCGCTGCAGCGTGCGGGTCGGGGGATTTGTGCGCGCAAAAAAAAACCGCCGCCAGGATCGCTCCTGGCGGCGGCTCTTGGCCGAGTGGCTGCGGGACTCAGTCCTGACGGCTGGTCACTTCAACCAGGTGATAGCCGAACTGCGTCTTCACCGGACCTTGCACCACACCGACCGGGGCGCTGAACACGACGGTGTCGAATTCCTTGACCATCTGGCCCGGGCCAAACGTGCCCAGGTTGCCACCGTCGCGGCTCGACGGGCAGCTCGAGTTTTCCTTGGCGAGCTGGGCGAAGTCACCGCCGTTCTCGATGGCGGTCTTGAGTTCGTTGGCCTTCGCTTCGGTGGAAACGAGGATGTGACGGGCGGAGGCTTGTGCCATGAGGAGGCTCCTTGCAGACTGATTTTGGGGAGGGGAGAGTAACGCATTTGCGTGAATCCGCTACCTCGTCATCATAAACGCGGATTGATCTGGCCCCGCATCACACGGATTCAGACGTGGGGGCCCACATCCGCACTTCCCCTAATACCTCCGCCCATCCTTATACGATTATCGTATTTTCAACGCACCCCTCTCCGGGGCGCGTCCACAGCCGAGGCAACGCGGGCTGGCAATGAGATGCACGTTTTCGGACGAGACTTCCTATGCCTGATTCAGCTTCCCGAGTACTGTTGAAAAGAGAACCGGTCGCGCCGTTTTCGTCGGAGCCCAATCTGACGGACCGCGTCACCGAGATGCTGCTGGACGAGATTACCAGTGGCGACTACCAGGTCGGTGAGGTCCTGCCTCCTGAGCAGACCATCGCCACCCGGCTTGGCGTTTCGCGCACCGTGCTGCGCGAAGCGGTTTCCCGCCTGAAGGGCGATGGCATCGTTCAAAGCAAGCAGGGCCGCGGGCTGACCGTCATGCAGACGGCGCGGCCGTCGGTGTTGCGCATGCAGGCGGCGGACATTGGCGATGCGGATCAGGTGCTGCGCATCGTGGAGCTGCGCCGGGGCTTCGAGATCGAGGCCGCGCCGTTGGCCGCAGCGCGCCGTGACGAAGACGATCTGGCCGCCATGCGGCTGGCGCTGCGCAAGATGGCCGATGCGATTGCGTCGGGCGACGTGGCGGTCGGCGTCGATGCCGACATGGAATTTCATCGCTGCGTGGCGCGTGCGACGCGCAATGAACACTATCTGAATTTCTTTGATTTCCTGGCGGTTCTGCTCAAGAAGAACCTGCGCGTGTCGCGCTCGCGGTCGGCCAAGATCGCGGGTCGCGGGGCGCAGGCGCAGAAGGAGCACGAGGCGATGTTTGCCGCCATCGAGAAAGGCGACGTGGAGCTTGCGCGGCAGCATGCGCGCACGCACGTCGACAACACGGAAGCACGTCTGCGTACAGCGGCGGCCACGGCAGAGAAGCCGTAGGCGCCCAATAAGGGCATCCTCCAAGGGGAAGTGGTGATGGGTCAGAAGACGATCGATGAGTTGGTGCGTGCCGACGAGGGACTGGTCAGCCGGTCCATCTTCGTGGACGAAGAGATCTTTCAGCAGGAATTGAAGCAGATCTTCTCGCGCGCGTGGCTGTTCGTGGGGCACGAAAGCCTGGTGCCCAAGCCGGATGATTACTTCGTGTCGCGCATGGGAACCGAGTCCGTGATCCTGACGCGCGACCGGCAGGGGCAGATCCAGGTCATGCTCAATAGCTGTGCGCATCGCGGCATGAAGCTGTGCCGCTATGACCACGGCAACAACCGGACCTTTACCTGTCCGTACCATGGCTGGAGCTTTTCCACCGACGGCAAGCTGGTGGAACGGCCCGGCGAACTGGTCGGCGTGCCTGGCCACGCGACGCACTACAAGGGCGAGCTGGACAAGAAACAGTGGGGCCTGAAGACGGTGGCGCAGGTGGTGAACTACAAGGGCGCCGTCTGGGCGACCTGGGATCCCGATGCGCCGCCGTTCCTGGATTACATCGGCAACATGCGGCTGTACCTGGATGCGGCGCTGGACCATCGCAATGGCAGCCCGGGCGGGTCGGAAGTGATCGGCGGCGTGCAGAAGTGGCGCGTGAAGTGCAACTGGAAGTTCGCGCCCGAGAACTTCATTGGCGATCTGTACCACGACATCAGCCACCGCTCGGTGGATATCGTCGGCATTGGGCCGGGTGGCGGCAAGGGGCGGCGCGATGCGTCCGCCACGCGCTCGGCGATCTGCTTTCCGGAACTGGGCCATGGCCTGCTGGGCAGGTTGCCGTTCCACGAGGAAGGGCCCTACGCCCCGCAGTACGCCCGCTATCCGGAAGTGGAGGCGTACTACCGCGAGATCCATGAACAGCGCGAGCGCACGCTGGGAACGGCGATGCGGGTGCAAACCAGCGTGGGAACGATCTTCCCGAACATGTCGTTTCACGGCCGCCAGCCGCGGACCCTGGCCGTGTTCCATCCGATCAGCTCGACCGAGATGGAAATGTGGCGCATGTACCTGGTGGACAAGGATGCGCCCGAAGCGGTCAAGGAAGCGGCGCGCCATTACTTCCTGCGCTATTCGGGGCCGGGTGGCATGACGGAATCCGACGACATGGAGAACTGGACCGGCGCCACCGAGGCCAGCATGGGCACCATGTCGCGCGAGCTGTACTTCAACTACCAGATGGGCGTGGGCCACCGCGAGCCGGTGCCCGAGATCCCCGGCTGCGCGGTCAACGGCGAATACACCGAGGAAAACGCGCGGATCTATTACCGCCGCTGGGCGCAGTTCATGAACGGCCTGTCCTGGGACCAACTGATGGCGGGCGCGGTGCGCCTGGAGGAGGCGGCATGAACGCGACCCTCGAAAATTTGCCGCCCGTGGCGCAGGACAACAGCGTGGACGACATGCTGCTCTGGTGGGAGACGCAGCGCTTCCTGCATTACGAGGCCGACCTCCTCGACCACCGCGAGTTCGACGCGTGGCTGGCGCTGCTGGACGAGGACATCACGTATCGCATGCCGCTCACGCGCAACGTGCGCCGCGATGCGATGGCGCAGGAGTACTCGGGCAAGCAGGACGCGGCCTGGTTCGACGAAGGCATCGAGACGCTGCGCCAGCGGGTGGCGCAGATCAAGACGGGCATTCATTGGGCCGAAGAGCCGGCCTCGCGCGTGTCCCATCTGGTGACGAACATCCGTGTGCTGGACATCACGCCCGATGAGGGCGGCGGCGACCTCGTGCGGGCGCGTTCGTGTTTCCTGATCTACCAGAACCGCCTGCAGTCCGAAGTGAACCTCTTTGTCGGCAAGCGCGAGGACGTGCTGCGCCGGCGCGACGGGCGCTTCACCATCCTGTCGCGGGAGATCCACCTTGACCAGAATGTCCTCTTATCGAAGGCGCTGACGATCTTCTTCTAGCGCGCCATTGCCGGGCCGGCCCGTCTGCCGGAGTTCGATGGTTTTCCTTCCACTCGGGGCCAGTCCGCCGACAGGGCGCGCTCGTCCATATCCGGAGTTGCAGCATGCATAGACGTACTGTACTGAAGGCCATTGCCGGCGCGGCCGCGATGACGGCGACGGGAATCTCGTGGGCTGCCGATGGCGCATACCCCAGCAAGCCGATCCGTCTGATCGTCCCGTATCCGCCGGGCGGCGTCACGGACGTGGCGGGGCGCCTGGCTGGTGAAATCCTCAGCCGCAAGTTCGGCCAACCCGTGGTGGTGGAGAACCGGCCCGGGGCGAATGGCATGATCGGCAGCCAGCAAGTCGCCTCCGCGCCCGCGGACGGCTACACGCTTTTGCTCAACGGCCTGGGCGGCATGGTGCTGCCGATGGCGACGGTGACGGGCCTGCCGCTGGATACCTCGCGCGCCTTCACGCCGATCGCGCAGATGGCCGAGTTCATCAACGTGCTGATCGTGCGGGCGGATTCGCCGATCCGCAGTGTCGACGACCTGATCGCCACGGCGCGCAAGCGCAGCAAGGATGGTTTGAACTACGGCTCAAACGGCATCGGTTCGTCGGTGCACCTGACCACTGCGTTCTTTGCGCAGCACACCGGCACCAACCTGCTGCATGTGCCCTACAAGGGCAGCGGCGAGATGCTGGTGGACGTGGTGAACGGCAATCTGGATTTCAGTTTCAGCAACCTGCCGCCGGTGATGGGCCTGATCCGCAAAGGTTCGATTCGCCCGATCGCCGTGACCAGCAGCTATCGCAGCAAGCAGTTGCCGGACGTGCCGACGATGGCCGAGCAAGGCGTGGCGGATTTTGACGTGACGAGCTGGTTGGGACTGTATGGTCCCGCCGGCATGCCGCCTGACGTGGTGCGCAAGATCAGCGAGGCCTTGCAGGAAGGCATGGCGCAGCCACAGTCGGTCGAAACCCTGAGCGCCGCGGGCTTTGAACCCAGGCCGACGGGAGCGGACGCCTTTGCGGAACTGAACCGGGCCGAGCTGGCGCGCTGGAAGCAGGTCGCCACGAAGGCCAGCATTTCCCTGAAATTTGGAGCCTGAGCATCATGGAAACCTCATCCGCCCCGCAGCGTGTCCACACGGCCATCATCGGTGCGGGACACGCGGGCGTCGAGTGTGCGTGGGCCTTGCGCGCTGCGGGCGTCGAGGGCGACGTGGCGCTGTTTGGCGCCGAGACGCACGCGCCCTACGAACGGCCGCCGCTCTCCAAGGCCCTGCTGACCGGCTCGACCAGCGCCGAACGCATCGCATTG